>JASHVC010000514.1 GCA_030039655.1 Xanthobacteraceae bacterium
GCGAAGTGGCGCAGAAGACCAACGACCAGGCCGGCGACGGCACCACGACAGCGACCGTGCTCGCCGCCGCCATCGTCAAGGAAGGCGCCAAGGCCGTTGCCGCCGGAATGAACCCGATGGATCTCAAGCGCGGCATCGACCTCGCCGCGAAAGCCGTCGTCGACGACGTCAAGAAGCGCGCCAAGAAGGTCGGCTCCTCGTCGGAAGTCGCCCAGGTCGGCACGATTTCGTCGAACGGCGACACGCAAGTCGGCAAGATGATCGCCGATGCCATGCAGAAAGTCGGCAATGAGGGCGTAATCACGGTCGAAGAGGCCAAGTCGCTCGACACCGAAGTTGAGATCGTCGAGGGCATGCAGTTCGACCGCGGCTATCTCTCGCCGTACTTTATTACCAACGCCGAGAAGATGATCGCCGAGTTGGAAGACGCCTATATCCTGCTGCACGAAAAGAAGCTCGCGCAGCTCCAGGCCATGCTGCCGGTGCTTGAGGCGGTGGTGCAGGCGGGCAAGCCGCTGCTCATCATCGCCGAGGACATCGAGGGCGAGGCGCTGGCCACCCTCGTGGTCAACAAGCTGCGCGGCGGCCTGAA
Organism: Xanthobacteraceae bacterium; assembly: GCA_030039655.1. The sequence continues at coordinate 593 of JASHVC010000514.1, forward strand.
AGTCGCGGCCGTAAAGGCGCCGGGCTTCGGCGATCGCCGCAAGGCCATGCTCGAGGACATCGCCATCCTCACCGGTGGCCAGCTCATTGCCGAAGACCTTGGCATCAAGCTTGAGAGCGTGACGCCGGCCATGCTCGGCCGCGCCAAGAAGGTGGTGATCGAGAAGGAGAAGACCACCATCGTCGACGGCGCCGGCAAGAAGAAGGACATCGAGGCCCGCGTCGCCCAGATCAAGCAGCAGATCGAGGAGACCACCTCCGACTACGATCGCGAAAAGCTGCAGGAGCGGCTGGCCAAGCTCGCCGGCGGCGTTGCGGTGATCCGCGTCGGCGGCGCCACCGAGATCGAGGTCAAGGAGAAGAAAGACCGCGTCGAGGACGCGCTCAACGCCACCCGCGCCGCGGTCGAGGAAGGCATCGTGCCGGGCGGCGGCGTCGCGCTGCTGCGCGCCAAGAAAGCCGTCGGTAAGTTGCGCAACGACAATGCCGACGTACAGGCCGGCATCAATATCGTGCTCAAGGCCGTGGAGCAGCCGCTGCGCCAAATCGCCGAGAATGCTGGCATGGAAGGCTCGGTGGTGGTCAACAAGATTCTCGAGGAGAAGTCGGAGACGTTCGGCTTTGACGCGCAATCCGAGAATTATGTCGACATGGTCGAGAAGGGCATCGTCGATCCCGCCAAGGTGGTGCGCGCGGCACTACAGGACGCGGCATCCGTCGCCGGCCTCCTGGTGACCACCGAGGCCATGGTGGCCGAAATGCCGAAGGACAAGCCGGCAATGCCGGCCATGCCCGGCGGCGGCGGCATGGACGGCATGTACTAAGCCAACCCTGCCTCTTAGAGTTCAAACAAACGACAGAGGGCGCGGAGCGATCCGCGCCTTTTTTCTTTGCCGGGGATCTGGTGCGCCGCGAGGCCGGTGCTGCGGAAATGGAATTCACCGGCCACAACCAGCTTGCCAGCGCGAGGGCTAGCAGAGCTCCACAGAGTTGGGCGGCAATGAACGCCGGCGCGCCTGAAGGATCAATACCTGCGTAGGTGTTTGAAAGTGCACGGGCGATGGTCACGGCCGGATTGGCAAACGAGGTTGATGCGGTGAACCAATACGCGGACGTGATGTAGAGGCCCACGGCGTAAGGCACTGCGGATGGCGTCCGCGCTCCGCACCCCAATATCGTCAGCAGGAGTCCGAAAGTGGCGACGGCTTCCGCCAACCACTGGCCCGAGCCCGTTCTCGCGGTATTGGAGATTTGCCAGAGCGGCAGTTCAAACATCAGATGCGCCATCCACACTCCGATAATGCCGCCGATTATTTGCACCCCGACGTAGATGACTGCCATTTTGGCCGGCAACTCGCCGCGCAAGGCAACCGCAACGCTGACGGCTGGATTGAAATGCGCACCGGATATTGGACCAAACGTCAGAATAAGGACGGTAAGAATGGCGCCGGTTGGAAGAGTGTTACAGAGGAGCGCGAGCGCCGCGCTGCCCCCAGCGAGCTTCGCCGCCATAATGCCCGAGCCGACGACACCAGCGAGCAGAAAAGCTGTTCCCAAACACTCCGCAACACAGGTCCGCGCGAGTGAGGATTTCACGTCGGATCCGCAACCTTCCCGGTCGCACCCTCCATGCGGCCGATTTCCCTCAATTTCTTTTGCAGACTGAGCTGGTCGAGGGAGCGTAGCGGCAGCGAAACAAAGATGCCTATGCGCTGATTGAGCATGCGGTGGGTATCGTTGAAGGCGAGAGAGATTTCGGCCGGGTTTCCCGTCGCTTCGGCAGGATTAGGCAGGCCCCAATGCGCCGTCATGGGCTGCCCGGGCCAAACAGGGCAGACCTCTCCCGCCGCGCTGTCGCAGACCGTGAACACGAAATCGAGCAACGGCGCTCCCGGATCGGCGAACTCACTCCACGATTTGGATCGGAAGCCGGACGTTTCGTAG
>JASHVC010000515.1 GCA_030039655.1 Xanthobacteraceae bacterium
AGCTTGCCGCCATTGCGGAAGGCCTGCGTGACGGTCTCAGCAATGGCGTAAATGGCGCCGCGCAGCTTCGCGTCGTCGGCCGCACGATCAAGCGTCTCGCAGGATCGGCGAAAATGCGCCGCAACCATGTCCTCCGGCTGGTGCATGCGATGGTTCCCTTGCATCCGCGGACTATAAAGCACCGCAAAGCACCGCGCCCATCCTGGCGAACGTCTGCCCCGCAGCCGGTCTAGTAGGTCCCCGCCTGAACCAGGACATCCGGACCCAGCGTGCGCAAGCTCAATTGCAGCATGAAAGCGGTATTCTGAACCGGCGTCGCCGTGCCGTTGTACGCGTAGCCGGTGACGTAGTTGAAAGCCAGCATCAAACAATCGTCGACGTAGCCGACGCCGACGCGCGTCTGGTTAAACTGGTGTGCGATAAGATCGTAGCCCGCCGATCCCGTCACGATCCAGTTGCTCGTCAGCTTGAGCGAAGCGCCCGCGAGGAAGCCTTCCCGCCGCGTCAGGAAGCCGAGATCCGGTTGGGGAGCGTAATCGCCGTAGAGAAAGGTCCAACCCCAGCGGTCGAAATTGGCTCGCGTCTCCAACTCGAACCGCTGCATGGCGAGCGTTTCTTCGTCGAAACGGGCGCGGGCGAGGAACATATAGGTGGAGTTTGGCTGATAAGAGATACGGGCGACATAATCCGAAATATTTCTATCGAGACCGCTGTCGAGACCGGTATTGGTGATATCGCCCACCGAATAGGAGTTGAGGCCGAAGATCTGGTACGATTGCCCGAACAACGCATTCACCGTCCCGGCCCCGTTGAATTGAGCGGTGTACTGCAGGCCAGCGTTCACGCGGCCGCCACCCTCGACACGGTCCCAGCCCGAGAATTTGTTCACCGAGAACAAATTGGTGTCATCAAAAATCAGACTCTGCGCGTCTTCGTTGGGGAATTTGCCGATGTTGCTCTCGTTCGGGCGCAGGATCAGCTGAGCGATCGGCTCGATTGTCTGCGTGCCCCACGGTTCAACGTCGATGAGCGGATAGTGATATTCAAGGCCGGCAACCGGCATGACCCGGGCGAGTTCGCTGTCACCGGTCGCGATGTAGTTCGAGACGCCGGGCTGGTTATCGACATCAACCGACGCGACATCGCCGCGCAACTGGAAGAAGGGCGTGATCATTTGCCCGTTGTCGGTCACGACGGTGCGCCGCCAGTCCACTTCCGCGGATGCGCGCGTATAAACTCCCGGGATGCCGCGCAACAGGCAGTTGGACTTGTTGAGCAACGCGGTATCCGCCGTTTCCGCCAGTCCGTTCGCGCAAATCGAGTTTTCGACAGCGGCTTCACTGATCGGGTCGTAACTCGCCTGCTCGCGCGACAGGCTGGTGAGATTGACCTTGTAGCTCAATTCACCGCCCAAAACCTGTTGCGGCAGCACCTTCGAATAGTCCAAAACCGGGGCGACGAGCGGCAGCTGGCTTTGCTGGTCGAGTTCCGAATAGCCGGTGTAGTAGATCGTGCGAAGATCGAAGTAGCTGCGATCGCCGCGGCCCACCAGATAGAGCTGCGAAATGCCTTCCGAGGTTTCGCTCGTCCCGGTGTGGAACGGATCGAGATTGGTTCCGTTAAGGCGGCCGAGCCCGTAGTCGGTGATGAACGTGGGGTCGGTGATTAGAACGCCGGTCCATCCCCACACCCACTGCTTGGTGATGTCGAACTGGCCGGCCGTCAGGATGGTGCCGCGGAAGTTCCTCGTCTCGGACGAACCCTCACCATACTCGGAGGCGAAGAATCCCGGATCGAGCTGATAAATCCCAGCCGCCTTGATGCTGTATGCACCGTTCAACAACCTCTGATTCCACTCGGCCTCTAATAAAGGACCCTGCTTCGACGTAAATCTCGGATAGAGCGTCAAATCATAATCAGGCGCGAGATTGAAATAATAGGGAGTTTCAATACCGAACCCGTACGCAGTACTCGTCGAGAGTGACGGAAAGAGAAATCCGCTCTTGCGCTTTACCGTCGAGTCAGGGGACGACATGAACGGGAAATAGGCGATCGGCAGTCCAAACAGATCGATCGTCGCATCTTCAAAATAAATCATCTTCTCGTCATCATCGTGAATGATGCGAGCCGCCTTCACCTGCCACTCAGGCGGTTTTTTTGGATCGTCCTTGCACGGTTCGCAGGCGGTATAGACGCCGTTTTGCAGCACTGTGTAATTGCCCTGAGAGCGGTCGGCGCGCATCGCCGCGTAACGGGTGTCGTCCGGCGCCTCAAGCCGCAGCGAATCGACAAATCCGTCGCGATAATCGTCGGTGAGGTTGATGACTTGCCCGTAGGTGATGCGCCCATTCGCCTCGGTCAGCCTGGCATTTCCTTGAGCGCGCAACCGTTTGTTTTTTTGGTCGTAGACGACCTCATCCGCCTCGATGGTGGCGCCGCCGTAATAGATTTGCACATGGCCAACGGCGGAGACGGAATTGTTCGGATAATCGTACTTGATCTCGTCCGCGCGCACGAGCATCGGCGTGTTGGCTGGCGGCGGCGGCGTGGTCGGAACTTTCGACCGGTAAGGAAAGTGCAGTTCGTTGGGAGCATAGACCTGGCTAAACGCCGACCCACCGCACAGGCCTAGGCCGGCCAAGACGGCTGCAATCACAAGCGCGCCGCATCGCCACCGCCGTCGCCGAAGCTGACGGGTACCGTTTAGGTCCCCCACTAAGCGCGCTCCTAGCAATACAACGCAATAGCGCCGCCCGGGTGACCCCGGCCAGCACGGCAGGTCGATTGACGAGGCAGTATCCCCTTGCTCACGTCCTCTTCCCCAAAAATGGCTTTGCCAAGGCAAAGGCATTGAATGTAAACAGGAATTGGTCCGCGATTTTGCAAAAGGATTGGTTAAGGGTGGTGTGAGGATCGGTCACTTTTGAAGGACTTAGGAGGTAATGCGTGACCGCAGGGGCCGGCGCCTGATCAGGTGCCAGCTACGAAGAAGGAAGCCAGCCGGTTCCGGATGTTCTCGGCCACCTGGGTTATGGCCCGATCTTCGGCGTCGCGCCAAGCGCGCTGCTGGGCAAATCGCTGGGCGGAACCGGGGATATCGAACGACGCCCGAGCAAAGGTCGAGGTGTTCAAGACCACTTTGTTCGTTGCCAGCTCGGTCAGGGTAAAGTACGCGTTAACCGCTTCAACCTGGCTGTCCGGCCGCCCGCTGGACACGTCGACGATCACCGTCGTTATCGACGAGGTCAGCGTCACTTGCAGCCGATGGGTCGGCGAAATCGCCGCCCCCCCATTGTTGAAATCGTACATCAGCGCATTGCGGAGCGCGACCGCCAGCCTGGCTTCAGGCCTGCCATTTGGGGCCGGAATGTTGGCAACGTCGATCCCGGCGAACTTGTCGCGAACCGAATCGCCGGCGGGGAGCGTGTTGCTGCCATAGAGGGGCTGCCAGCAAGCACCAGTCAACGCGCCCAAGAAGAGCACGACAGCGGCGCGAACGACGATGCGATAACCCCCGATTTCCTTGCCCCACCACATCGGCATCAGTCCCCCGGTCACTCACGGGTAGCGCAGAAATCCCAGGAGCTATACAGACCCGGCCGCCTACGACGCAAGGTCCGTATCGGCGAACGCGGCCATTTATCCGTTGCGCGAATAACTTGTGCGGCCTGTTCGGTTTTGTGCTTATCCCCTCCCGCAAGCAAATCGGAGGATGAAGGCGACAACGTGGCGCCCGAAGCCCACGGGCCGCCCAAGTATTGGCCCAAGTCACTGGCTAGGTCCGGCGATGATTTGCCGGCCGCGGGCGGCGGGAGCACGTAAGCGATGAAGCCAGACGCGTTGTCGCCGCGCCGGCGAGGGTCACAGTTGCGATTAGCGACGGAAGATGCTGCAGCGGCAAATCTGCGGTTGCGGGCGGGAGCGCTCCCCGCGGCAGTATTTGCCGCGCTGATGACGCTGGCCGATTGCAGCGCCGTGCCGTTGCTGGATTCAGCGCAGCCCGCCCCGCCACAATACGGAACAATCGTGTCCGACGCCTTGAGGAAATTCTCCGGCTACGCGAGCTACAGCAATTTCGAGATTTCAGGTCCGCGCTGGGTTCACACCACGACCGGATGGAACTGGCTGGTCTGCGTGCACTACAACGACGGCGGCCGCTCGCGATTTTATTCGTTCTTCTTCGAGAACAATAAGATTGTGAACCAACGCTACGACACCGTCACGGACCAATGCGGCCTGCAGCAATACGTGCCGTTCGACGCAACCACCGGCACCATAGGGGCGCCGACGCCGGTCCAGCAGCAGCCGATCTACTGACGTTCGGCTTCTTCTGCAGACGCAGTCACCGACGCGCCGCCATTTCAAGCCTTCTTGCCACGCCGCGGCTTGTGTTGCCGTGAGTTGCGCAGAATCCTGCCCGCCACTGCGTCGAGTTTTTTCAGAAGCTTTGGGTCGCGCGCTTCGGGCACCGTAATTAGGGCGTTGTCGAGCGAACGATCAGAGCCGATCGGGCACGGCTCGTGCTCGCGCGGAAAATCGCGGGCCAGCCGCGCCACCAGACGCTTCGCCTTCTCGGCGTTGGCGACCAGCACCTTAATGATGTCCTGCACGGTCACGGCATCGTGGTCCGGATGCCAGCAATCGAAATCGGTCACCATGGCGACGGTGACGTAACAAATCTCCGCTTCCCGCGCGAGCTTGGCTTCCGGCATGTTGGTCATGCCGATCACCGCGTAGCCGAGGTTTTTGTAGGTGAGGCTCTCGGCCAGGGTGGAGAATTGCGGACCTTCGATACACACATAGGTGCCGTCGCGAACGACATCTATCCCTTCCGCCATCGCGGCTTGGGCGAGATGGATGCGCAGCCGCGGCGAGACCGGATGTGCCATCGAGACATGAGCGACGCAGCCCTTGCCGAAGAATGAGCTTTCGCGCTTGTGCGTGCGGTCGACGAACTGATCGATGAGCACGAACCTGCCCGGCGGCAATTCCTCCTTGAACGACCCGCAAGCCGACAACGAGACCAGATCGGTGACGCCAACGCGCTTGAGCACGTCGATATTGGCGCGATAGTTGATGTCCGAAGGAGAATAGCGATGCCCCGCGCCGTGGCGTGACATGAAAACGACGGGCAGGCCCGCGATCTCGCCGATGCGCGGCGCCGACGACGGCTCGCCCCAGGGACTTTTAACGTGCCGCGTACGGACTTTTTTCAGTCCGGGCAGATCATAGACGCCAGAGCCGCCGATAATGCCGAGAACCGCCTGTGTCATCGGGCCCCTCTGCCTCGCCTATGATTCTCGATGGGATCGCGGTGGCGCGGTCACCGCGCTTCGTTGCGGAAGTCCGGCACCGCGTCGCGAAGGACGCCGTCGATGGCGTCGCGTTCCCCTTGGTCGAGGCCGCGCTTGAGGTTGGCAACCCAGCCGCGCACGACATCGATGGACGGGCATACCGGCGTGGCGGCGACAACGCCGTCAACGCCGATGTCCGCGCTCGGCTCTTCGCGCGCGAACAATATCTCGTTGAGCCGCTCGCCGGGCCGAATGCCGGTAAAGACGATGTCGACATCGTGCCCCGGCTCCAAACCGCTCAAGCGGATCATCCGCTCGGCGAGATCGACGATTTTGATCGGCTGGCCCATGTTGAGCACGTAGACTGAGGTCGCGGCCCGCGTCGGGCCAAGCGCATGGCTGGCCGCCGTGATGACGAGATCGCACGCTTCGCGAATGGTCATGAAATAGCGAACCATATCGGGGTGCGTGACGGTGACTGGACCGCCAGCCTCGATCTGGGCTTTGAACTTCGGCACCACCGAACCGTTGGAAGCCAGCACATTGCCGAAGCGCACCGCAATCATGCGGGTCGGCGGTTTGCCGCCGTTGGCGCTGCGTGCGGCGCCGGCGTCCAGGGCCTGGCAATACATTTCGGCCAGCCGCTTGGTGGCGCCGAGCACCGATACCGGCTCGATCGCCTTGTCGGTCGAAATCATCACCATCGCTTCGGCACCGGCAGCAATCGCCGCGTCGGCGACATTCACAGAGCCAAACACGTTGGTCTTTATCCCCTCGCCCCATTCGCGTTCCACGATCGGTACGTGCTTGAGCGCGGCGGCGTGGAACACTAGGTGCGGCTCGGCGTCGGTGATCAGGCGGAGAATTCGCTCGCGATCGCGGATATCGGCGATGCGGCCCTCGATGGCAGTGGATCCCGATTTGGCCGCGAGCCGCTCGAGCACGGCGTGCAAAGCTGATTCCGAATTTTCCAGCACCAGAAGCCGGCCGGCGCCAAAATTGACCACACGATCGCAGATCTCCGATCCAATCGAGCCGCCGCCGCCGGTGACCACGACGGTTTTGCTCTTCACGAAGTTCTCAAGGCGCCGGTAGTCGATTTTCACGCTCGGGCGCAGCAGCAAGTCTTCGACGGCCACAGGCGCAAGGCGCAGCGCTTCCTCGCCGGCTTCGAGCGACGGCAACCGGCTGGTGGCGAGACCCAGCCGGCGGGCCAGCATCAGCATCGTTTCCGGATGGACATCGGGGACCAACGCGGTCGGCGTCAGCACCAGGCGGGCCACATGAACGTCCTGCGCCGCCAGCGCGGCGACGGTCTTTTCCAGATCGGTCAAATAGCCGCGTACCGGAATACCGCGCAGCGCTTGCCCCTGATCGGCGCGGGAGGGTGACAGGATTCCGACTGGCCTGATCTTGGTGACAGCGCCGCTCTCGATGGCGCGTAGCAGGACGTCGGCGTCCGCGGCGCGCCCGGCCACCAGGGTGGGTACAGCTTCCGGACCTCTGGCGTGGTGCTGCGTGCGCGCGTGCCTGAACAGGCGGTAGGCGACGCGCGGCCCACCGAGAAACAACATCTGCAGCAGCCAATAGAGCGCAATCGTAATCTTGCCGAAGAAAAACGTGCCAAAGAAATTCGCGGAGACCAGGACGTAATCGAGTACCAGCAGCGAAAACGCCAGCACTGTGCTCGCCCGGAAAATGCTCCACAAATCCGGCAGCGACGCGAAGCGCCACTTGGAGATATCAAGGTCGAAGGCCCAATAAATGACGCCGGCGTACACCAGGTAGCCAGGCAGGATGACCATCAACCAATCGAAACGCTCGCTGAGACCCACAGCCTCGAAGCGAAAATAGAACGCCGCGAGAATCGCAGCCGCGGTCATGAGGAGATCGTGGACGACGATCAAAACCTGGCGCGGATTGGCGAAAAATCCCCTCATGCCGCCACCATAGACCGCCGCGCGGCATAACAAAACGCTCCCTCGCGTTTGGCGTCTGCCGAGCAAGTTCCGCAAGGCGGCCGGCGCGGCAGCCACTGCCAAAGGGCCGCGTAAGATATTGAGAATAAAGCGGTTCACCGCGCTTTTACGAATTGCATCGTGGCGCTTCGCGTGCGATCCGTTACACCGGCACCTCGAATCAATGAGCGGCCGATGACAGCCTTATGGGCATTCCGCGGCGCGGCGATCGCGGCCATTTCCGCATTCATCTGCGTTGGCCTGATCGTTTTCTTGTATCCCTTGTTGCAGCACTACGCGCTAGCGAAGCCGAATGCCCGCTCTTCGCACCGCCAGCCGACGCCGCAAGGCGGCGGCATCGCCGTCATCGGGGCGACCATTGTGGCGACGACGTTCGGCATTTTGATTCTCGGCGCGTCTTTCACCGGATCGCTGCTAACGATTTTCGCATGCGTCGTTGTCATGGCAGGCGTTGGCGCTACCGACGATATAACTCCGCTTAAAGTCGCCCCGCGACTGGCACTGCAGGCGCTGGCCGTGCTCGCTGCGATCTATGCCTTGCCGGACGACCTGCGCGTCGTCCCCTTTTTTCCGCTGTGGCTTGAACGCATTCTCTTGTTCGCCGCCGGCGTGTGGTTCGTCAATCTCGTCAACTTCATGGACGGCATCGATTGGATGACGGTCGCCGAAGTAGTCCCGATTACCGGCGCTCTGGTCGTGCTGGGATGTCTGGGCGCGCTCGGCCGCGACGCCATTGCGCTAGCGCTGGCGCTGGGCGGCGCCATGCTCGGCTTCGCTTATTTCAATCGGCCGACCGCCCGGCTGTTTCTCGGCGACGTCGGCAGCCTGCCGATCGGCCTCTTGGTTGGTTGGCTTCTCGTGCTGCTGGCCGGCACCGGCCACTTCACCGCTGCACTGCTGCTGCCGCTGTACTATCTGGCCGACGCCACGCTTACCCTGATCCGCCGCTGGTCGAACGGCGAGCGCGTGTGGCAGGCGCACCGCACCCATTACTACCAGCGCGCCACTGACCGCGGTTTTAGCGTCACCGAAGTCGTCGCGCGGGTATTCGGCCTGAACATCGCCCTCAGCGTGCTCGCGGTCGTGACGGTGCTGACAAACAACATCGTCATCGACATCGCGGCGTTCGTCTGTGGCGCCGCGTTCGTCACCTGGCTGCTGTACGACTTCACCCGCCGGCGGGGTTGAGCCTTCACTCCGCGGCTTGCGCCGATCGCTTGCGCTGGTCGAAGCGGCGGTCGAAAACGTGCTCGGCGATGCGGTTCTTTAACATTTCGATCGAGCCGCCGGCGATCATCCAGCCGCGCGTACGCCGCATGCAATATTCCACCAGCGTCTCGCAACTATAACCGAGCGCGCCCATGATTTGCACAGCCTCGCTGGCCACTTCGAAGCCGGCTTGATTGCAGGCCGCCTTGGCGATTGCTGTCTCATAGGCCGAAGGCAGGCCGCGGTCGGCGCTGGTCGCGGCCCGATAGAGCAAGAGCTGCGCACCCTCGAGTTTGATCGCCATGTCGGCGAACTTCCACTGCAAGCCCTGAAACTCGCACAGCGGCCGGCCGAACTGCTCGCGCGTTGTCGCGTATTCGCGCGCCGCATTGTAAGCGTAGCGGCCGTAGGCAAGCGAACGCGCCGTGTTGCCCAGCCGCTCGACGTTGAACCCGGCCATCTGCTTCTTGAAGCCGCCGGGCCCGAGCAAAACGTTCTCCGCCGGAATGCGGCAGTTTTCGAAGTGCAGCTCGCACCATTCTTCGCCGCTCATGAAGGCGGAAGGTTTGCCGATGGAAAAGCCCGGCGTGCCGCGTTCAATCAGCACCGAGCCGATGCCGCCAAGCCCGGGCCCGAAGCGCAGGTAGATGAGAAAAATCTGCGCCTCCGAACTGAAGGTGGAAAACACCTTGCCGCCGTTGACGACGTAATGAGAGCCGTCTGGCCGCGCGCTGGTTTTCAGATCGGTGACGGCGGAGCCGGCGTCGGGCTCAGTCATGCCCAAGCTCATCACCAAGCGGCCAGACAGCAAATCGCCAAGCCAGCGCTTCTTCTGCGCCGGTGTGCCGTATTCGGCGAAGGTGCGGATCGGGCCGAAATTTCCGAACTGCACAACGTCGGCGCTGCGCGGGCACTCGGCAGCGACCTGCTCGATCGCGATCACCGCGTCCATCAGCGTGCCGCCTTGTCCGCCTTCTTCCTGCGGCAGCGTGATGCCCATGAGGCCTTGCTTGGCCATCAGCTGCGCCACGTCGAACGGGAAGCCGGGATCGTGCGCCCGCTTGAGGGCGCCGGGGGCCAATTGCTCGCGCCCGAACCGGCGTACCTGTTCGGCAAAGAGTTGCTGCTCTTCGCTGAAATCGAATTTCATGGCCGCGTCTCCATCTCCGTTCCGGCGCAAAGACTACGCGGGGGCCGATTTGTCCATCATGGCGCGCATGAAGCGCACGGCGGCGGGCCCCTTCAGGGCGCTCGCCCACAGATCCTTCGCCATTCTCTCATGCAGCGCCAGCGCTTCGGGCGCCGAAGTGATCATGGCAACGCCGACGCGAATATTCGGCTCTTCGCCGAGGCGGAACGGGCTGAGCGCAAGGATTTGCCGGTCGGGCTGGCGGAAGATCTGAAAGCTCGTGTGGGGCAGTGTGTCGAGCACGATGCCGATCTGAACACCGATCGGCTCGTTCTCCATGAGCGTGGTGAAATGCTCGGCTTCGGCTCGCGCCAGCGCGCGGCGCTCCCGGCGTAACGTGTCCGGAAGATCGTGCTTGCCGACCATGCCGTTGCGCAGAAAGCGCTCCATTTCGGATGCCGAGATCAGGTTGACGATGGCGGGCTGACGGCGCCGATAGGCTTCTTTGCGCTGGCGCAGCACTTCCATCAGTTCGTCGATCTGAGAAAGCGCCGGCTCGCGTTTGCCGATGCCGTCAGGGATCGACTCGCGGAGCACCTCGCCGAGCGCGTGATCGAAAGCATCCGAGGCGAGCACGTAGGAGATCGGACCGGCGAGCACGATGATGTGCTCGGCCGTTTCCTCGATCTGCCGCATGCGTTCGAAATAGCTCACTGCCGAAGCGATATACTCGACGCCGACGCCAAGCAGGGTCGGTACCGATACTTTCAGGAGCTCGGCCAGATTCTCCAGCGTCTCGATCTTCGCCAGTTCGCCCTTTTCGAAGCGATAGAGTGCGGTGCGCGAAATGCCGAGCTTTTGCGCGATCTCCTCCGCCGACAGTCCTGAGCCCAGGCGGAACGCCTTGAGCCGGTTGCCGATGTCATCGAAGCGCAGGGGCATGACTGGCTCATGCACTCCATTTCGTCATTGCCGGGCTTGACCCGGCAATTCTTTCGCACTCATTGCTGCACTTCAGCATAGGTAGGCCGGCGGGGACGAGGAGTTAGCGTCAGGAGCGAGACTCCAGCTTGCCTTCGCCACGCAATCGCTGCGCCGCATCGAGCGCGGAGATGACAATGTTCTGGTAGCCCGTACAGCGGCACAGGTTGCCGGAAATGCCGATGCGCACTTCCTCCTCGGTGGGATTCGGGTTGTCGCGCAGAAATTCAATGAGCGTCGTCAAAATTCCCGGCGTACAGAAACCGCACTGCAGGCCGTGATTATCGCGAAACGCCTCCTGTAGCGGATGCAGCGTTTCGGCATTCGGCGCGATGCCTTCAACGGTGAGGATTTCGTGGCCGTCCGCCTGCACGGCGAGCATCAGGCACGAGCGCGCCGAGCGGCCATCCAGCAGGATGGTGCAGGCCCCGCACACCCCGTGCTCGCAGCCAAGATGGGTGCCGGTGAGCCCGAGTTGGTGGCGGATGAAATCCGCCAAGGTCACGCGCACCGGCACCGTCTCCTCGTAGCGCGTGCCGTTCACCGTGACGGTGATTTTCCGCGTGTCGCTCATGCCCGCCCCCTCTGCACGATGCGCTCGTGCGCCTTGATGAGCGCGCGGCGCGGCAGCACCGTCGCCAGTTGTTGGCGGTAAGACGTGGGCGCGTGGATGTCGTCGATGGCGTCAAGCTTGCGCAAGGTCTCGCAGATTTCGCGCAGCCGCTTTTCCTCGATGGTCTCGCCGACGAGCGCGCGCTCCACTTCGCTCGCCCGCACCGGCGCCGGCCCCATGCCGCCGAGCGTCACCGAGGCACGGGTCACCTTGCCGTTGCCGTCTTCTTCGATGAGCACGGCCGCCGACACGATGGCGAAGTCGCCGTGCCGGCGGGCGAATTCGACGAAGGCGTAGCCGTGGCCGCGCGGCCAGCACGGAAAGGTCGCGCCGGTGACCATCTCGTCCAGTTCGATCGCCGGCGTCATGTAGGCCACCGGAAACTCGGCGAAATTGATGGTGCGCGAGCCGTTGCGGCCCGCCACCGAAACCTTGGCGTCGAGCGCCGCCGCGAGCGTGACCAGCTCCGCCGACGGATCGAGGTGACAGAGCGAACCGCCGAGTGTACCGCGGTTGCGTGTTTGCCGGTGCCCAACCTGCTGGATCGCTTCGTGCATGAGTGGGCAACGCTCGCGCACCGCGTCGGAAAACTCGATATCGCGCTGGCGCGTCATGGCGCCGATCTCCAGCCCGCCGTTCTGCTCGCGTATGTAGCTCAGGCCGTCGACCCGATTGAGGTCGATGATGTTGTCGGGCAGCACGTAACGCATGTTGAGCATGGGCATAAGCGACTGGCCGCCGGCCAGCAGCTTGGCGTTCTCGAGGCTGCCGAGGAGGTTGACGGCGTCCCCGACCGTGCGCGGATCATGATACGAAAAGGGCGGTGGTTTCATGCCGGATTGACTGTGTGTGGTCTTTTGACTCTGTATCGAAAACTGTGCATCAGTCCAAAAACGTACATCAATCCCAACTTTGATACCAGCCAATGAAGCCTGCGGCGTTCCGCTATCACGCGCCGAAAACCGTCGATGAGGCCGTGGCGCTTCTCGCCGAAGTCGCCCCACAGGACGGTCGCGTTCTGGCGGGCGGGCAAAGCCTAGTCCCCACGATGGCATTTCGGCTCGCCAAGCCCGCCCATCTCGTCGATATCAACGGCGTCGAGGCGCTCAACCGGCTCGCGGTCGCGAACGGCAAGCTCGTGATCGGAGCGTGTGTGCGCCACGCGGCGTTCCATCGTCCCGTGTGCGAAGGCCCACTCGGCAAGTTGCTGACGGACGTGGCGCACCACATCGCCCATTATCCGATCCGCAATCGCGGAACGTTTTGCGGCAGCCTGGCGCATGCCGACCCATCGTCCGAATGGGCGCTGGTGCTGGCGGCGCTCGACGGCAAGGTGCTGGCCAAGAGCGCCCGCGGCGAGCGCGTGATCGCGGCACGCGATTATTTCAAGGGTGTCATGACCACGGCTCTCCGCGACGACGAGCTCCTGGTCGAGGCGCGATTGCCCGTTCTCCCGTCGGACACACGCTGCGGCTTTTATGAGTTCAGCCGCCGCGCTGGCGATTTCGCCATGGCGGCGGCGCTCGCCGCCTATAGGGTTGAAGGCGGGAAAGTCGTTGAGCCGCGGCTCGCGGTCGGCGGCGCCGAGCCCAATCCGCGACGCATTGCCGAAGCCGAACACGAGCTCGTCGGCGTCGCTCCAGGCGACAAAGCCTTCCGCGCAGCCGCGGCGGCAGCGACCGCCGCGGTCGATCCCATGGAGGACATCACCACGAGCGCCGACTTCCGCCGCGACCTCGTGCTGGCCGTGACCCGCCGCGCGTTGGAACGAGCGGCGCGATGAACGCGCGCGGGCGAACGAAGGCATGGATCGGCCAGTCGGTCGAACGGCTGGAGGATCCGCCTCTTGTCATCGGCCGTGGTGAGTTCGCCGGCGACATCAATTTTCCGCACCAGTTGTCCATGCGCATCATGCGCTCGGCTCATGCCCACGGCCGCATTGTCTCGATCGATACCGAAGCGGCGCGCGCACTGCCGGGCGTGTTCGCGGTGTGGACCGCTGCGGACGTTGCCGATATCCCGCCTGTCGACTTCCGCGAGGGCAGCATCCCGGCGCTCGACCCGTATCGCCAGCCCATCCTGGCCAACGGCGTGGTGCGCTATGTGGGCGAACCGATCGCCGCGGTCTTTGCCGACAATCCGTACATCGCCGAGGACGCCGCCGATCTCGTCACCGTGGAGATCGACGAATTGCCGCCGGTGCTGGACGCCGAGGCGCCGCCGATCGAGTTTTCGCCCGGCCACGACAGCGAGCCGGCGATCATCCGTCAGGGCTATGGCGACGTCGATGCCGTGTTCCGCACGGCGCCGCAAGTGGTCGAACTTGAACTCGCCATCGGACGGCATTCCGGCGTGCCGTTGGAGACGCGCGGCGCCATTGGCCACTTCGACGCCTCGCGCGGCATTCTCGAATTGCACGGTGCCGCCAAGGTGCCGCACCGCAATCAGGAACTGTTGTCGCGCATGCTCGGCATTCCACCGAGCGCGGTTCACGTTCACGAGTCCCACGTTGGCGGAGGCTTCGGCATCCGCGGCGAGCTTTATCCCGAAGACATTCTGGTCTGCGTCGCGGCCAAAAGGCTCAAGCGCCCGGTGAAATGGATCGAGGACCGGCGCGAGCATCTGATTGCCGCCAATCACTCGCGCCAGCAATTGCATAAGATCCGCGCCGCGGTCGACAACGAGGGCGTCATCCTCGCCATCGACGATGTCTATTTCCACGACCAGGGCGCCTACGTGCGCACCCACGCGACGCGCGTCGTGCACATGACGGCCGGTATTTTACCTGGCCCATACCGTGTGCCGGCCTACCGTTCGATCGGTCACTTCCGCCTCACTAACAAGACGCCGGCGGCGACCTACCGCGCGCCCGGCCGCTACGAGACGACGTTCGTGCGCGAGCGCCTGGTGGACGCGATCGCCGCCAAGCTCGGCATGGACCGTATCGAAGTGCGCCGTCGCAATGCCATCACCACCGCGGAACTGCCATACGAACGCCCGCTCGAAGCGCTGGGCGAACACATCTACATGGATACCGGCGACTACATCGGGCTTTTGGACAAACAAATTGCCAAGATCGACTGGGAGAAGCTCAACGCCGACGTGAAAAAGCGCAAAGCGGCCGGCGAACTTGTCGGCATCGGCATCTCCATGTTCATCGAAAAAAGTGGGCTTGGTCCCGCCGACGGCGTGAAAATTTCCGTCGACACCTCCGGCATGGTCGAAGTCGTCACCGGCGGTGCTTCCCTCGGCCAGGGTTTTGAGACCGTCATGGCGCAAGTCGCCGCCGACGCGCTCGGCGTCGATTACAAACATTGCCGTGTGATCCACGGCCAGACCGACCGCATCCCCTACGGCATCGGCGCGCACGCCTCGCGCGCCACGGTGATGACCGCGTCGGCGACCCACATCGCGGCGTTGAACGTGCGGAAGAAGGCGCTCGAAGCCGCCGCCGAACTTCTGCAGGCCAGCCCCGACACGCTCGACATCGTGGATGGCGAAGTCGTGCGCAGGGATCGCAGCAGCGGCCCTTCCATCGGTTTAGGGAAAATCGCCGACAGTTTTGCGCCGACTTCGAAGACGCTGGGCGATCGCAACCCAGGCCTTTCCGCGGAAGGCTGGTTCAGGACCGAGCATCAGGTCTACCCCTATGGCAGCCACGTCGCCGTGGTGCGAGTCGACAGCGAAACCGGCGGGGTGACCGTTGAGCGCTATTACATCGCCTACGACATCGGGCGCGCCATCAACCCGGCGCTAGTCGAAGGGCAGATCGTCGGCGGCTATGCGCAAGGGCTCGGCGGGGCGCTGTCCGAGGAGTTCATCTACAACGAGCACGGCGATCCGCTCGCCGTCACCTTCGCGGATTATCTTTTGCCCGCCGTGCACGAGACGCCGACGCCCGACGTGCTGCTTACCGAGGATTACGCGACGCCGCGCAATCCGCTTGGCATCAAGGGCGCCGGCGAAAGCGGCATCACCGGCGTCGGCGCTGCCATCGCCTCCGCCATCGACGACGCCATCGGCATTCCCGGCGCTGTGACGCGATTGCCGGTCACGCCGCAGCGGCTGAAGGCGCTGTTGGCGAAGCGCTAAGTCCGCCCAGAACCAATGTTGCCTTCCACTCGGAGGCGGTAAGCTCATCTCGGAGCGCCAAGAATTAAGAGCGGCGAAATCCCATCCATCATACCGGGCGCCACTTCCGACGCCCACTCCCAAACAATCTTCAGTTCAATTCGATGTGCGCCGGACACATCAAACGGAAAAGGCCCCGGGGGGCACCGGGGCCTTCTGGTCGAGGTGAAAAAGCCGAAGCTTTGCCGATCAGTATTGCGTCATGAAGGGCCCGGCAAAGTGGTAGTTCACTCCGACGCGCAGAATCTGATCGCGCACGGCGTTATTGACATTGAACGGCGCCCCGTCAATGTCGACGGTATTGATCGATTGCGCACCTAGATCGAGGTAGAGATATTCAAGCTTGGCCGTCCAACGAGCCGAGAGTACCGCCTCAATCCCGCCGCCCACCACCCATCCCCATAGGGTCTGGTTGTTTGAAAGCGAATAGGCTTGGCGGCCGGCCGCCCCGCCCGGATTGGACCACGTAAAACTGTAGTCAGCTTCGCCGAACGCCAGGCCGCCGGTCACGTAGAACATCCATTGGCGCGCCGCATCGGGCGTAAATCCCACGCGGCCACGGATTGTGCCGAACCACGGAAAATTCCATTCGCTGTTCAGGTACCCCGGGCCCGTGCCGGGCCGCTGCGGAACGAAGGAGGTATTTTGGAAGCAATTCGGCGGAGTCCCAAAGAATCCAGGCGGGCATACCGCCGGTGCTGGCGCCGCAACGCCGGGATCCGTCCAGCTCTGAGGGTCCCTCTCACCGGTCCCCTGGATGTCACCTTCGAGTCCGATGACCCACGGGTGCGAAAGCTGCCAGTTGTAGCCAGCCTGAAAGCCGCCCAGCACGCCATCAAGACGCGGACTGGCAGTCGTGGATTCGAAATTGAAAATCCCTTGATTGCTGCTCGCCTCCCACTGACCCCAGCTATAGCCGACGTTGCCGCCGATATAGAAACCGCACCACGTGCAGCTCGGGGAGAGTGGTGGCGCCTTCAGCGGCATGTCCGCCGCGTAGACGGCGCCCGAAAGTGCAGCGGCAAGCAGGGTCGAAACGCCAGCAACGCGAAACACATTGAGCAACATGACACACCTAACTAATGCCTAGCCCCATACAAGGACCACCAACGAGCTACTGACGTGGGAATATTTTGTCTTGGTCTGGAGTGAAATTGATGTGGACGCAGATCGGTTTGCTGAAAGTGTTGCAATAAAGTGACTGGCGAAAAGGTGTTTCGTCTGCCCGATAATGGATACGACTATGTTTAGAGTGAACAGAGTCGACTATGCCTAGACTGAAGAGAAATCCCACTATGCATAAAGTGAAATGTCGCATGAATTTGAACTCTACTCCTTGCAATCACGACAAAGCGGCATGGGCTGCCGGGGACCAGGACGCGCTTCTTACGATACAGATCGGCTGCGGCGGCGTCACTTCGATGTCCGCGTGGAACGGCGGGCCGCCATTCTGCACGAAATCGAAAAACGAAGCAGCGATCCGGGCCTGAGCGCGATCACCCTCGCGAATGTGCTCGGTATCACCGCCCGCTACGTGCACCTCCTGCTTGAGGAAACCGGCGCACGTTTTTTGCATCATGTGTTGGACAGACGCCTCGAAAAGGCCGCCGCGCTGTTACGCGACCCGCAGTGGCGCGATCGTCTGATTATCGAGATCGCCGCGGAAGCAGGCTTCACCGATATTTCCCATTTCAACCGTGCCTTCCGCCGAAAATTTCGAACTACGCCCTCGATCATGCGCAAATCGTTGGGTCGTGACGAGAAACTTTGAGCGTTAGTTTGGGAAGGCCTGCGAGCATCTCCCCGAAACCTCATTTACGTCCGCTCCGGGCTAAAAGTGACAGATGGCTCCATTCGCGCTGGATGTCTCAAGGTTGTCGTGTTAAGCGTGCCGATGCGATGGGCTTTCGTTCGATACGTCGCTCTTTTGTTCGACGCGCGCTTCGTACGCCACGCGGCGGTATGCTGCTCGCAAAACTCTTGCGCCACGCAACGGCCATCGACGTGCGCTGCGACAGTCTAGCAAATGCTGCAAGGGAATATGCCGACCAATCAGATAGGTCGAAACAAGACGATAACCTATTTATGTCCGGTCTTGCACCAGCAGCGGACATAGATCTGCGGATTTCCTACAGTTAGCCTTGCTGTGTTTTGTGAGTACCCGCCCACTTCGGCTTGATGCTCTTGCCATCACCAGCAATTCTAGCAACCTTGACGACTACACTTCTCAGGCAATGTCCGCGACACGTATTCTCATGAGGGGTCCGGGTGCGTTGCTGGTTGCTTTTGCGTTCGCATTGGCGCCGGCGATCGCTGAGCCCATCAGCTATACGGATCTTCTCGCGCGCCCACGTCCAGCTCCGACCCTGCACGCGCAATATGGCGCCGCGCCGAGCCAGTTTGGCGAGTTGTGGTTACCAGCTGGAGCAGGGACACATCCGGTCTTGTTGATGGTTCATGGCGGTTGCTGGCGTGCCGATTTGCCGGGTCTCGAATTGATGGCATATGCTGCGGAAGACCTTCGCCAGCACGGGTTTGCGGTCTGGGATGTCGAATACCGGCGCCTCGGGGAGTCGGGCGGCGGGTACCCCGGCACTTTCGAGGACATAGCAGACGCCGCCGATTGGCTGCGCAAGCTTGCCGATGGCAACAGACTGAATCTCCAGGATGTCATTGCGTTAGGTCACTCCTCAGGAGGACAACTGGCATTATGGGCAGCGGCACGTCGACGTCTGCCGAAGGCGAGCCAGCTCTATCGCGACAATCCACTTTCTATCAGAGCCGCGATCAGCCTCGCCGGCATCGATGACCTCAGCACCTATCGCGCCCAAGGACCGCCGGCGTGTGGCGGCCCACGCGTGATCGATTTCCTGGATGGCAGCGTCACCCGCGGGCCATGGGATGCGTTTGAGGATACTTCTCCGGCCGAGATGCTGCCGATCGGTGTGCCGCAGGAAATCATTTCCGGGGCGGTGGACCCGATTGTGCCGGCGGCATTCGGGCGCGCCTACGCAGCGAAGGCCAAAGCAGCGGGCGATACAGTGGAGGAGATTACCATTCCCGACGCCAGCCATTTCGAATTGATCGATCCGGAGTCGAGCGCCTTCAAGGAGATCAGATCGATCATTGAGCGATTCAAATAGAGTGCAAAAAGTCGCCGGGCCGTTGGCCCGCAATAACGAACAAAACAGTTCCGACAGGCTTACTCCGGCCTCACGTCAGCTCTGCGGATCACATCGGCCCACTTGTCGTATTCCTCGGCGATGAACTTGCCGAACTCGGCCGGATTCATCGACTTCGGTTCAACGCCAAGGTTGAGCAGGCGCGCTTTCATCTGTGGCTCGGAGACCAACGCGTTGATCTCGGTGTTGAGCTTGTTGATGGCTTCGCTCGGTGTGCCTTTGGGCGTGCCAACGCCGATCCATCCGACGGCCTGATATCCCGGCACGAATTCACCGACCGTGGGGACATTGGGCAGCAACTCTGAGGGCGTCGCGCTGGTAATCGCCAGCCCGCGCAGCCTCCCGTCTTTGACGTACTCGATCGGCTGCGGGAGAGGGCTGAAATAGAAATGCACTTGTCCGGCCAACAGATCGGGCATCAAGGTCGTACGGTAAGGCACGTGCGTGAACGTGATGCCGGTCATCAGCTTGAGCAGTTCGCCGCACACATGCGGCGTCGTACCTACGCCCTGCGACGCCATATTGACCTTGCCGGGATTCGCCTTGGCATAGGCGATGAATTCGGGAAATGTCTTCACCGGCAACGAAGGCGTGACGACCAGGACAAAAGGATTGGCGCCCACGAAGGCGACGGGCGCGATGTCGCGAACGACGTTGAAACTGAGATTGGTGTACAGCGCGGCGTTGACCACATTGGACGACAGCGCCAGCAGCAAGGTGTAGCCGTCCGCGGGGGCCTTCGCGACCGTTTCGATGGCAATGCTGCTGGCGGCGCCCGGCCGATTGTCGACGACAATTTGCTGGCCGAGGCGCTCCGAAAGCGCTTGCGCGACGATGCGACCGGTGATGTCAGGAGCGGTGCCAGCGGGAAAGCCAACGATAATGTGCACCGGGCGCGATGGATAGGCTTCCCCGCGCGCCACGCGGGGCAAGGCCGGGAGCGCGGCGACACTTGCTGCTAAACAAAGAAATTCACGGCGGGGAAACTGCATGGAGAACCCCTCCAATGGAAACTGCGTCCCTCCAAACAAACACCGCGAGCGAGGTGACCTACTCGATCTTGATATTGGCCTCTCGGATCACCTTGCCCCACTTCACGGTTTCATCGGCCATGAGCTTGGTGAACTCCGCCGGCGTCATCGGCAT
>JASHVC010000516.1 GCA_030039655.1 Xanthobacteraceae bacterium
GGCTGTCGCAGACCGTCATCTGCAAACAGGCCGGCGCCTCGCTGATCATCGTCACTGGCACCTCAAAGGATCGCGCCCGTATCGAAGTCGCGAAGAAACTCGGTGCCGACTACGTCATCGACGTGCAGAAGGAAGACCCCCTTCAGCGCATCATGGAAATCACCGGCGGCAAGGGGGTCGATGTGGCGCTCGATTGCACGGCCGGAGCGGGCACGATTCCCATTCTGCTCGGCATCGAGGCGCTCAAGCGCAAGGGCGGCGTGATCGTGGCGCAGGGCGAGCTGGCGCAATTCCCGAATTTCCCGCTGGAGAAATTCACCGTGAAGTTCATCACCATGAAAAGCGCGCGCGGCCACAGCTACAAGGCGTGCGAACTGGCGCTGGCGCAGCTTGCCTCGAAGCGCTTCCCGCTGGAGCTGGTCACGACGCACCGCTTCGGGCTCAAGGACGTCGATCTCGCGATCAAGTCCGTGGGCGGCGAAGGCGTGCCGGATGTGATCCACGCGTCGCTCATGCCGTGGACGTGAGCGCTTAACCCGCGGTCGCTTCTGGGCAGTGGGAATCCAGAAAGGTACCTAAAACACCTGGCGTAATTGATTGTGGCCCAGCTATCGCGGGCATGACAGGTCGTCCACCGGCGTGCTAGCACGACGCGATGGACTCAATTTTTGTTGCGCGCGGGACGGCGACTGCGATTCCGATTTGGTTCGTCACCGCGCAGACCTATCCGGACGTGCGCAAGCGTATCGGCGCAGAAGGGAGCGCCTTCGCGGATGCGGCCGGTTTCGAGCCGAAATCCGGGCAACACCTGTTGCTGCCGGGCAAAGCTGGGCTTGGCGGAATCCTGTTTGGTCTTGAAGGACCAAATGACGTCAAGGACCTGTTTCTACCCGGGCGACTGCCGCACCTTTTGCCCGACGGCGCTTACCGGTTCGCCAACGAACCGCATGATGCGCGGCTTGCTGCGCTCGCGTTCGCTCTCGGCCTCTACCGGTTCACGCGCTACCGCAAGAGTGAAGCGCGAAATATCACGCTCGATTTGCCGCAAAGTGTCGATCGCGACGATCTGCAGCGCATCATCGAAGGAGTGACGATTGCGCGCGATCTCATCAACACACCGGCAAATGATCTCGGGCCGGCGCAGCTTGAAGACGCCGCGCGAAAGCTTGCGGCGCGCCACGGTGCGACGGTCACCACCATCGTGGGCGATGACCTGCTGACGCAGAACTTTCCATTGATCCATGCGGTCGGCCGCGCGGCGGCGGGCGCACCGCGACTGATCGACATGACCTGGGGTGAAAGCCGTCACCCCCGCATTACGCTCGTTGGCAAGGGTGTCTGTTTCGATACCGGTGGTCTCGACATAAAGCCGGACGCCGGCATGCTGAACATGAAAAAGGATATGGGCGGGGCCGCAACGGCGCTCGCGCTCGCGCACATGGTCATGGCGCGCGGACTGAAAGTGCGGCTGCGCGTGCTGATCCCGGCCGTGGAGAATTCCATTGCGGGGTCCAGTTTTCGCCCGCGCGATATCTACACCTCGCGCAAAGGTATTTCAGTCGAGATCGGCAACACCGACGCGGAAGGGCGGCTCATCCTCGCCGATGCGTTGGCGTTGGCCGACGACGACAAGCCAGAACTGATCGCGGACTTCGCAACTCTCACCGGCGCGGCCCGGGTTGCGCTCGGGCCCGACGTGCCGCCGTTCTTCACCGACGATGACGCGCTTGCCGGCGAACTGATGAAATGTGCCGCCGCGGAGAACGATCCGCTCTGGCGGTTGCCGCTGTGGCGGCCCTACGAGGCGATGCTGGAATCCAAAGTCGCCGACATCAACAATGTGGGCGGCAGTCAGGGCGGTGCGATCACCGCAGCTTTGTTCATGCGACGCTTCGTAACGGTCAAATCGTGGCTGCACGTCGATCTGTTTGCCTGGACTCCATCAGCCAAGCCGGGCCGGCCCGAGGGCGGCGAATGTCAGTCGGCGCGCGCGCTCTATGCGCTCCTTGCCGCGCGATACGGCTGAGTAACGCTCGTGTGCGGCGGGTTTGCGCTATAGTAATCGGCGGAAAAATAATCGGGGAGGGTGGTCGGATGTTGTCTCGTCGAAGACTTATCAGTTCTGTGGCTGCGGTCGGCGCGAGCTTGGCTACGCCGATGGGGGCGCAACGCGCCGCGGCGAGGCCGACGAAGCGTATTATCGTCGACGCGCAGGTCCATCTGTGGAAGGCGTCGACGTCGGACTGGCCTTTTGTTCCAGGGCTCACCCCACAATTGCCAGAGCCGATGACCATCGAGCGACTGCTGCCGCTGATGGACGAGGCCGGTGTTGATCGCGTAGTGATCGTGCCGCCATCGTGGGTCGGCGAGCGTAATGACTATGCGCTTGAGGCGGTGCGTCGCTATCCCGACCGCTTCCGCGTCATGGGCCGTTTTCCGATTCAGGATCGGCAAGCCGGTGCTCTGCTGCCGAAATGGAAGAAGCAGTTCGGCATGCTCGGCATCCGACTTACCTTCAATAATGAGACAACGAAGCGGTGGCTCTCGGATGGGACCGCCGACTGGTTCTGGGCGGCGGCGGAAGAGGCCAGAATTCCGGTTTACGTGTTTCCGCCGGGCCAGACCTCCAAGTTCGGGGCTATCGCCGAGCGTCATCCGCAGCTCACGCTGATCCTCGACCACATGGGCCTGACCCTTTCCATGGCGAAGGATGGCACTATCCCGGCGGCCATCGATCAAGCGGTTGCGCTGGCCAAATATCCGAACGTCAGCGTCAAAGTATCGGCCTCGCCCGGCGTGTCCAACGAGCCCTATCCGTTCCGCGACGTGGCGACCTATTTGCAGCGCGTATTTGATGCGTATGGCCCGCGGCGCTG
>JASHVC010000517.1 GCA_030039655.1 Xanthobacteraceae bacterium
AATTTCTCGCGCCGATTTGTTATAAGGACCGCTCCAAGAATTGCGCGGAATTTGCTTGGCAATGTTGCAAATCAGCCCCCAATCGACCCCTCTGGGAAGCCCCGAAGGAGGCTCCCAAGGAAGCTCACAGGAGCAAACAGAGGAGACCGCAGCCGAATGGGCAGAGCGGCTCGCCTCGGCGAGCCCTCATGAGATCATCGAAGCCGCCGCGCACGCCCTGCCCGGTCGTCTGGCGGTGGTTTCTTCCTTCGGCGCCGAATCCGCGGTGCTGCTCAAATTTGTCGCCGACGTCGATCGCTCGCTGCCGGTGCTCCTCCTCGACACGTTGTGGCTGTTCAAACAAACACTGGCATACCGCGACCTGTTGGTCGCCCACCTCGGCCTGAGCGACGTGCGCACCATCGAGCCATCCCCGAGCGCGCTGGCGAATCACGATCCCAAACTCGATCTGTGCTTCCTCAATCAGGACGCTTGTTGCCACCTCCGCAAGGTGGCGCCGCTCGCCCGCGAGCTGGAACCATTCGCTGGCTGGATCAGCGGCCGCAAGCGTTACCAGGGCGCCAGCCGCACGGGGCTTGCCGTCGTCGAAGCCGACGGGCGCCGGCTGAAGTTTAATCCGCTGGCGGCCCTGACGGCTGCGGAACTCAGCGACGTATTCGCTTCCGCCAACCTGCCCCGCCATCCACTGGAAGCTGCCGGCTTCCGCTCCATCGGCTGTGTGCCATGCACCAGCCGCGCGCTGGACGGCACTGCCACCCGCGAGGGGCGCTGGAGCGGGCTAGCCAAAACCGAATGCGGCATTCACACTCGGGCACTTAGCGCCGCTGCCGCGCCGCAAGCCTAGCGTCCGGACGGGCGCGGGCTGGGCGAGCAGACGCGACATCGCCGCATGCCAGTCTCATGCCAAATCTGATGTCCATCCAGCCGCTCTATGCCCTCTCCGGCTTTTGCGTCGGCGTGCTGGTGGGCATGACCGGCGTCGGCGGCGGCTCTCTCATGACGCCGCTGCTCATCCTTTTGTTCGGCGTTCATCCGAGCACAGCGGTCGGCACCGATCTCCTCTTTGCCGCTTCGACCAAGG
This sequence comes from Xanthobacteraceae bacterium, assembly GCA_030039655.1. The sequence goes on from JASHVC010000517.1 coordinate 1,082, forward strand.
CCGTCGGCACGCTCGTGCACGCCGCGGAGCGCACGGTAGATTGGCGGCTGGTTGCCTTGCTCGCAACCGGCAGCGTTCCTGGCACGATCGTGACCCCGATCGTGCTCTCGCAGATCGATCTGGGGGATGCCAGATTGCAGCATGTGGTCGCGGTCACGCTCGGCTGCGTGCTTCTCTTCACTGCCGTGGTGTTGCTGGGCGGAAGACGAATCCGCGAACGCTACGCCGACCGCCTGAGCGGCCTCGACCACCGCACTACGAACCTGCTTACCATTTTGCTTGGGCTAGTCATGGCAGTGCTCGTCACCACCACGTCAGTCGGCGCCGGCGCCATCGGCGTGACTGTGCTCCTGATCCTGCACCCGGAAATACCGCCCGGCCGCCTGGTCGGCTCCGATATCGCCCACGCCGTGCCGCTGACGCTACTGGCCGGCATGGGCCACTGGTATCTGGGTTCGATCAACTGGAGCCTGCTCGAAGCTTTGTTGATCGGATCCGTGCCGGGCATTGTTCTCGGCAGCTATCTCGCCAGCCGCTCACGCGACGCGGTGCTGCGCATCGCGCTCGCCGCCGTCCTCATCGTCGTCGGCATCAGGCTGATCGGATAACCACCTCACGTTTACGCGGGCGACGAGTGACCCGCGCCCTCATACGTGCTGGCCGCCGTTGATGTGGATCTCGGCGCCGTTCACGTAGGACGCGGTGTCGGTGCACAGCACATAGATGATCTTCGCGACTTCGTCTGGCGTGCCGAGGCGGTGCATCGGGATATTTTCGACGATCTTTTCCGTCCCGGGTGATAGCATCGCGGTATCAATCTCGCCCGGTGCGATGGCGTTGACCCGCACGCCGCGCGAGCCGAAATCGGCCGCCATTTCCCGCGTGAGCGCGGCGAGCGCCGCCTTCGAGGTCGAATAGGCCGTGCCGGCGAACGGGTGCACGCGCGAGCCGGCAATCGAGGTGACATTGACGACAGAGCCCTTGGCAGCGCTGAGTTCATCAAGCAACCCCCGCGCCAGCATGATCGGGGCGAAAAAATTCACCTGGAAAATATGGTGCCAGTCCTCACGTGAAGTTTCGATCGAGCCGAGCCGTTTGCCGCCGGCAGCTTTGGGCGAGATCGCCGCATTGTTGACCAGCGCGTGCAGTTCGCCGTGCAGACGGCTCTTGGTTTCCGCGATCGCCTGCTCGGTATTCTCAGGATTAGAGAGATCGACCTGGATGTGATCCTCCGGTCCTGCCTCCCACGGACAATTTTCCGGAAACGGATGACGCGAACAGGTGATGACGCGCCAACCGGCGGCGGAAAAGCGCTTCACCGTGGCGTGCCCGATGCCGCGGCTTGCTCCGGTGAGCAGAAGCGTGCGGCGCGGTTGGTTGGAAGTCGAAGGCATGTGGTTTACCGGGCGCCTTTTTCACTCGTCATGCGCGGGCTTGACCCGCGCATACTGACGAACAAACAACTGTGTGTTCGCGAAGGCTCGATGGTAGCGCACACGCAGTATGGATTGCCGAGTCAAGCCCGGCAATGACGAATGGAGGAGTGGCAAGTCGTCGAAATACCTTCATGGATATAACCGTGCCTTCTTCCACGGCTCAGCCACACTGCTGCGCGTGAACGCGATGCGGTCGTGCAGGCGGTAGAGCCGCTCCTGCCAGAACTCGACCTCCTGCGGCATCACCCGGTAGCCCGACCAAAACGGCGGCCGCGGCACGGTGCCGATGGCGAACTTTGCCGCGTAACGCGCAATCGCCTTCTCGAACGCCATGCGGCTTTCCAGCGGCGATGACTGCTTCGACGCCCAAGCCCCGATTTGCGCCATGCGCGAGCGCGAGGCAAAATAAGCGTCGGCCTCTTCCGCCGACACGGGTTCCACGTTGCCGCGCGCGCGCACCTGGCGCTGCAGCGTCTTCCAATAAAACGTCAGCGCGGCCTTGGGCGCACCGTCGAGCTCATGGGCCTTCACGCTGCCGAGGTTGGTGTAGAAAACAAAACCGCGCTCATCGAATCCCTTGAGCAGCACCATCCGCACATTGGGTAGGCCGCCCGCGTCGACGGTGGCAACCGCCATAGCGTCGGGATTGACCGGCTCTGCCTTCTTGGCCTCGGCGAACCACGTCCCGAACAAGCGGTACGGCTCTTCGGCCTCGGTGAAGTCACCACCTGTTAACCAAGACGGGTGCTCAATGGGCGCTGCGTCGGACATTGCTTCGGGGTTGCCAGGTGCTCATTTCGCGCGATCGGTGGGCGCGCTGCCGATCTTTATATAGGGGAATCACTACCCTGCGCCTATCGGGGCCACCCGGCCGGGCGGCGCTTGCAGCCGCTTTCCTTGGCGCACTTGGCCTTGGCGGCTGCTCCTACGCGCTCGAATCCATGTCGTCGAAGTCGGAACTACAGCCAAAGCCCACCGACGCGGCCAGCCGGCCGGCCGACGACCGGACGGGTCGTGCGGCTACCGCGCAGCCCGAAGAGGCCGACCTCGAATACGCGCGGGCCGCCGCCGCCGATGCGCTCGGCCATGGCGACAAGGCCAACAGCGTGCCTTGGCAAAATCCACAGACCGGTGTCAGCGGCAACATCACCCCGCTCGCTACCACTTACAGCGAACGTGGCCTCCCCTGCCGCGATTTCCTTGCCAGCTACGTGCGTGGCGGCGCGCAATCCTGGCTGCAGGGATCGGCCTGCCGGACCGCGCGCGGCGAGTGGGAAGTCAAGAGCCTCAAGCCCCTGAAATCCAGCTGAGCCGGGCGCCGCAACAGCACAAATGCCGGCAATTTCGCTGCGCATTGCGAGTTGGACGCTTTAGGCCCACATTTGTGCCAAATATGAGCCGAGTGGGCGGGCGGGGCCGGCCCAAAATTGAAGAACGGAGTCCTTGGGGATGCGTGATCCCTATGAGGTGTTGGGTGTCGATCGCAAAGCCAGTGCAGCCGAAATCAAAAGCGCCTATCGGAAGCTGGCGAAGAAACTGCACCCCGACGCCAACAAGAACGATCCGAAGGCGGCGTCGCGCTTTTCCGAGCTGAACGCGGCGCACGAAATCATTGGCGACGAGGACAAGCGCAAGGCGTTCGACCGCGGCGAGATCGACGCCGAGGGCAAGCCGAAGTTCCAAGGCTTCGAGGGGTTCGGCGCGGGCGGGGGCCCGAACCGCGGCTTCGGCGGCGGCGACGGTAATTTCGAGACCTTCAGCTTCGGCCCGGAAGGCTTTCAACGCACGACCCGGCGCGGTCGTGGTGCTGGAGGCAGCGGCGGTTTCGGCGGCTTCGAGGACATTCTGCGCGACGCATTTGGCGGCCGCTCCCGCGCGCAGTTCGAGACCGAGGATGTGGGCGCGGGCGCCGATGTGCTGGCCGAGATGACCGTGACACTGCCAGAGGCGGCGCACGGCGTCACCCGGCGGCTGAGGCTGCCCACCGGCAAGGACGTCGACGTGAAGATCCCCGCGGGCATTACCAGTGGCCAGCAAGTCCGCCTGCGCGGCCAGGGCATGACCGGCCAGGGCGGCGCCGGCGACGTGCTGATCACGGTCTCCATCGCGCCGCACCCGCTGTTCACGCTCGATGGCTCCGACGTGAAGCTCGACCTGCCGATCACGCTCTACGAGGCGGCGCTCGGCGCCAAGGTGCGCGCGCCGACGCTGGAAGGACACGTGGAGCTGACGATCCCGCCATGGACCTCGAGCGGGCGGACCTTCCGCCTGCGCGGCAAAGGCTTTCCTGGCAAGGGCGGCCACGGCGATCTGCTCGCCACCGTGCGCATCGCGCTGCCCGACAAGAGCGACGCCGATCTCGATGTGCTGATGAAGAAGTGGCAGAGCAATAGGAGCTACGATCCGCGTAAAGGGATGTAAGCGCGCCCCGCAGTCAACTACGCTACCGCGTGCGCGTGCGACTGCACGTCGATGTTGACCAGGTCGAGCGGCGTCTGTGTCGTTTCCAGCATGCCCCAGCTCTTCACCCATTCGTAGGTGCGCTGCATCTCCTCCAGCGGGATAGGCGACGGCTCGCAGACCACGAGACGGCTTTCGCGCATGTCGTCGACCGTGAGCATGCCGATCTCCGGATCGCGCGCCTTGTGATAGTCGATGAAGTAATGCAGATAGGCGCGCTTGTTGGCGCCGATACGGCGTACGGCTTCGCTGATCGCACGGTTGTAGGCGCTCAAGGTTTCGGCGTCGATCTTATCGGTGCCGACCTGTGTGCCGTGATAGAACGCCGAGCAAACCAACCGGCAACCTTTTTTCTCCGCCAATGTCACGTACGGCTCGGTCAGCGTCGTCGCGTCGACCTCGCCGTTAATCAGCAGATCGAAGCGAAAGCGCGAGCCGTGCGGCACGCTGCACACCACGATGTCGTCGCGCTTCACGAAGCCTTCAATCATATGCAGCGCCAGATAATGGGTGCCGAAGTAGAACGGCACGCCGACCTTGCGTCCGGCGAGCTGTTGCGGCGTGTACACCGGCGAATCCGAGCGCACCGCGATGGCCGCGAAGGTGACGATTGCGCGGCGGCCAAGCTGGCGGCTTTTCACGCCGGTCGCCTGCACGCGGCAGTAATTGCCCCATTCGCAGGCGTTGTACATGTCGGCCTTGCCCTGTTCGAGCAAGCGCCCGTGGCTACGGAACGGATCGAGGCCCTTGGGGCTGAGCACGTCGGTGTGCGCGTTGCGGTCGCCGCCCACATTGGTGTTGGCGAACTCGACCCTCAGGCCCTCCTTGGCGAACAGGCCTTCGGCGTCAGCGACCAACTCAGGCAGGCCCTGAAAGGGCGCGGTGTGTTCAAGCACCAGTGTTTTCATTGTGCGGTTCCTTCAGCGCGGCCAGTGGCGGCAATCGTCATTCAATAAGGCTTGCAGGTGCCTTTGACCGTGGTGCGCAACAGGAGCCGGCGCTGGTCCGCGGGAAAATCGTTGCGGGCGTGGCTCGAGCAGCGATTGTCCCACACGATCAAATCGCCCTTACGCCAGACGTGGGTGTAGACGAATTCCGGCTTCTCCGAATGATCGAACAGGAAGTTGAGCAGCGCGTCGCTCTCCGCTTCCTCCATCCCTTCGATGCGCACTGACATGAGCCTGTTGATGTAAAGCGCCTTTCGCTTTGTTTCCTCGTGGGTGCGCACCACCGGGTGCACCGCCTGGCTTGAAGCATCGACCGCCTGCTTGTCGTTCCGCTTCACCGAATTGTAGACGTAGTAGTTGACCGCGCGTAGGCCCTCCAGCTTTCGCTTCATCGCCGGATCGAGCGTGTCGTAGGCTGCTGTGCCGCTGGCGAAAAGCGTATCGCCGCCATAGGTCGGAATCTCCACCGAATAGAGCAGTGTCGCCTTGTGTGGCTCGTCGCGGTGAATGGTGTCGTGATGAAACAGCATCTCGCCATCGGGCAGCGCGCCGATGGTCTCGCCATTCTCGCGGATGTTGGAGATCAGCATGATGTTGGGCAAGATTTTGGAGAAGCCGCTGGGCAAGGTGTGCTTCGGTCGGCCGAGCGGCGCGAACTCGCCGAAAATGCCGGTGACGCGGATCAGGTCCTCTTGCTCCAATTGCTGATCGCGGAACAAAAGCACTCCGTGATCGAGCCAGGCGCGGTAGATCGCGTCGGCAGCCGTCGCGGGCACCGGCTCGCGCAAGTCGATGCCCGACACCTCGCAGCCGATATATTTGGTCAGCGGCTTGAACTGCGGCCCGGGCGGCGTTTGCCGGCTGGCCTTTGCATCGATCGTCGAAGTCATGCTCATCGTCAGTCTCTTCGTTGCGGAAAGGCTGTTCCTTGTGCCCGATCCTAAACGAAAAGATACGATGATTCACCCGGGTTTTGACCCGCGCTTTTATCCGGCCTGCTATCCGCCCTGCGACGGCGTGCGCGTATCGATCTGATCGTACGCGGCTTGCGCGATCGCATGCAGCTTCTCGCGTTCCGCCGGCCCGCTCAGCACATACG
>JASHVC010000518.1 GCA_030039655.1 Xanthobacteraceae bacterium
AGGCCAAGCGCAACAATAGCTCAAAGCTGCTATCGGCCGCGGAGAGCAGCGAAGGGCAAACAGCGCGACACCAACGGTTCGATGTTCGTACCCGGAGTAATCAACACCGAGCCGCTGCGCCGTTACCGCGAAGACGCGCAACAGACGAACTGTATGAAGGACTTGCGCTCTAAGCTGGCGCACATCGTGTACGAGAAGCCGATCTATCCGAAGAATTCGGTATCAGAGGAAAACTCCGCTCAGGCACGCGCAGTACGAGCGCGAGGTAATCGAAAGGCACATCGCGTTGATGCGCAAACGCGGTATCTGGAACAAGCCGGGGAGTAATTCCGCGCGAGGAATGCGAAGCCAGTGTGTGTCGCGACGTTCGAGACACCGGCCGCCTTGCGTGGTTCCCCAACTCATCAGGGCTTACAAGCGCCCTTAAGCCAACGCGCGGGTAAGTGCCCCGTCACGATGCCGCAGTTGTTGGATCAATCATCCTTTTTACTGCGGTGATCTTAGTTGCTGGAAACCCGCTGATCTCTGCGTGTTTACGGATGACAGCCTCATCTTTGGCAAGATAGACACAGAAGGTTTTGTCGTCGGCAACGTAGCTCTCGACCCACTGAATATCAGGGCCGAGCTGTCGCAAGACATCGTTCGACTTCGCTGCCGCTGCGCGCAGCTGATCGCGCTCGAATGTGCCCACTTTCGGAATGTCTCGCTCGATCATGAACTTTTGCAGCGCCATTGGATTCCTCCCCACTTTCAAGGATCACGATGTTCACCCGTCAAAAGCTGGAAAGCCGATGCCGCATGCTAGGTTTCGCCATCGGCTCAACCAATCAAGTGCTCCCGCAGAGCAATATGCGCCTTGCTTGGCGTGTGCACCACAGCAAATTTTGACGCCGATGTCGGCTCCAAGTCAGTAAGGGTCCTGGGCGCACGACTGCGCGACTTCCGCTTCTCCCGCGACAGCGACCGTATTTGCGACGTGAGCGATGTCGCTGAAGTGCCATTAGCGACCAAATGCGGCCCAGAAAAAAGTAAGCGATGGCCGATGGCTCCCGTGCTCTATCAACGCGTCAAATACTTGGATGCATGGAGGCGCTTACCAACGATTCAGTTCGGTTGGCGCTCCGATTGTTCGCAGGAGCGCTATCCGTGCCGGGCAGCCTCCCACACCCCGGCGCAGGACTCCCCAGAGGACTGACCGCGCCACGTCCCGCCGCCGTTGGTGGGCGATAACCGACCTTGGCCAACGGCGTTCGCGCCTCCGAGAGACACGCTCACCGAGACCGCCCCGTTGGGCAAGACGCGCCCAATCACGCCGGCAGATTCGCCAGAATCCGTGGTGATGTTGCCGTTGGTGATCTGTACTCCGTAGCGATATTCTGGCCCGCAGCTGCCAGCTTGCGTGTGAATGATCACGCTCCAACGGCCGTCGAAGGCATTGATCCCGACCGCCGCTCTTTCGACCGGAGCCGGAGCAACTCTCGCGTTTTGAGCCCGGCGCGCGGCCTGCGGAGGGCCTGGAAGGACGGAAGGGGCCGGCACCGCGGACGGAAATGGCACGACGGGCGTCAGGAGGGCGACATCGCGTTGCCAGACTGTTCCAGTATCAAATTGAATCATGAGGCCGTCGGGAGAATAGACTGCGCCTTGGTTGCCTATCGGGAACCAGATATGGCCCGGATAGTCGATCCAGGCTCTCGAAGGCACTCCCGCCAGGACATTCAGCTCCCAACGATACTGCGTGATATATGCGATACCGCCCGGCGGACCGAGGCACAAAGCTACACATTGCCACGGACCACTCAGATTCACACCCTGCGCTGATGCACCGGTTGCCAAAACGGTCACGGAGAGCGCTATCGCAATTGATAGGACTTTCATGGCTTTCGCTCCTTCGCACACAAAGAACGGTGAGCGCGTGTGGCGAACGTAAATACGATTTTTGTGTCGATTCGCAAAGTTCGATGGCCGCAGTCGAACTAATTGCGTGTTTCTCGTCGATTGTTTGAAAAGGCGGAGGCCGTTAGGCCCTATTTCTCCGGAGGTAAAATTTCCTGAGGACAGACTTGATCAATCAAGTGTGCCCGCCGCAGGTCAGTCAGATGCGCTCTCTTCTCGTCGTTGGTCAGATTTGCACCAATTCCTTGGGTCATGACCAGAACGAGTGTTTGATCGGTCATATCGAGCCAATAGCTCCGACGAACGAGTTTGTCGGCTGCATCCCGGACGAATGGACTGTCTGGATTGGTAGTTAGGTCTGGCCGATAGAAGCTTAGCATCAGCATTTCAACTGTAATGTTGTAAGGTGAAGTCGGGAGCGAAGTGTTGCCGGTCCAATCAATCTACACGCGGCGGCCGTAGAGATTCAACGCCCAACTTGTCGACGAATTTGTCGCCGACCCGCAAAACTCGTGCCCGCGAACCGCATGCCGTATTCGGACATGCCGAACGTGGCCGATCGGGCCGATCTCATCGCGTATTTGCAAAAGGCACCGAAGTAGTCGCAGCGATCGGTGATGAAGAGTCGCTCGCCCGATCACTAATATGTCGGTTATTAGCCCAATCGCGTCAGATTTGATCTGCACGCCGCGGCGCAGGGAGTGGACTATTGCGCCCACCTCACGATGCTGCGGTGAAGCCGCGCTAGACCGATCCGTTACGAGAGCGACGCGGGCTGGGAAGCATTAGGAGCCCGCTTGTTGCCCTGACCCGTGAGGGGTGGTTTTCCGCCGCAGGCTTTCTGTAACCCCCAGACAACCGACGTTCCATGCGGCGCTGGGTTCGGATTGCCTGTGGCGACGGTTTTGCTTCTTTGGACAGGACTTCAAATTGCCGCGAAACCAAATAGGCCAAGAGCATGACACCTGCTGCGGCAGCCAACTTCTCCCAAAGGGTGCAACTACCGTGGGGTTCACAGGATAAGCTAGCGAAATAGGATGCGGCAGCCGCCGCTGCAAAGATGAAACTAAAACACAAGGCCACCGGAGACATCGATTCCCTCTCTGGAAAAGTTCGATGAATTTTTGGCCTCGCCCACCAGTGTGCTGAAAATCGTCCTGCGCGGCCACGCCAATTTCCAAAGAGAGTTAAGTTAACCAATGGGGCGCTGCTGTGAGTCGCTCGCTTGCCCCGCGAGTCTGCCCTTGCGCATCGCAAGTAACCTTCATTCAGTTTGTCTGGTGACGCGCCCGCATTTTTCAGTGGATGAATGTCCAGCGATTCTTGCGGAGAATTCGTTTCGCGAATTCACTCTAAGTCGTGGCCGCACGCAGGGCGATCAATGAACAGATATGGATGGATATTCGTCGCCTACGTCGTTTTTTGCTTTCTGGCGCCATTCTACCTGGTCAGTACCGGCCCGATTACCGCCGAGCGGCTCTCGTGCTTTGGACTACAGTCGCCGCGCTCGGGGCGTTGGTGAACTTGTTGCTTGCCTACCGGGCAGGGTGGTGGATCATTCAGAAACTCCGGCGGGTAGGGGCGCCGCATGGACTACGCCAACGACAACGCGCCGACTGAGATCACGCGCTACCGCGGGACTCCTTGGCTCCTTGCTCTCGCGGTGTTCACTTCGTTGGCAGCGTGGTTTGTGATCAAACTCACGCTGCGGAGAGCCCTCAGAGGCTAAAACACTACCAGGAACGGGGCCGAACAAAATCGCTGCGCTCAAAAGCGTGGACAGCACGAATAGCACGCGCCAAATTGTCGGTTCGGGTCCCCGCGCGCTCCCGCGGCTGCTCGCTTCTATGTGAGATGTCCGCTTCACTCCCGATAGCTACCGGATTTGCGATAGGACCGATTGTCGCTTCGTGCCATTATCGACATTGTCGATCACGATTCGTCCGGTCTCGATCACCCAGGACCATTTCTCCGAAGATGGCTTCAAGGGCCGTTGTCGTCGTGATCTGATCGCTCATCTTATTTCCCTTCGAATCCTGCGTTTACTAGATCATCCCTCGACCACTGCGGCCAAATCTGTGGCTTCGGCGTGATCGCGCTGTTGGTGAGCTCCAGCACAACACGACTGAGCTCGACGCCGGATCCGAAGCTCGTGGAAAGGTCGGTCGGCGAGACGATCCTCATCGTCGTCTTGTCGTTGATGTCGGGCAACCGGACGAGCTGAGGTAACGCGATAAACGGCACATCGCGCGGCCCGCTTTGGCGCACCAATTGGTGAAGCGCCGCTTTCTGGTCGCTGTATGCCGGTGCGACGGGCAAACTTCCCGCCGTCGCGTAGGCATAGAACGGCAAGCAGGCAACGTCCCACAAAACACAAAGATAGAGGCGCTTTTTGAGTTCGATTATCGTTTGGGGCCACCTTCCGGCGTTGAGGAAGGTCACAAAAAGCAACCCCTTCGCACCAAGATCGACGGTAGGGGCGAAGCCGAAGTAGGGACGGTAACCATTATCTGGCCCGATGTTCATGAAACTGTAGTCCACCTCGATAACGCTCGACCCCGTTCTGATCTGATCACCGTCTTTCACTTCGACAGTCAGCCGGAAGCGAACATGGTATTTCGGGAAAACGAGAGAAACGCAGCCATAGACCGCAGCGACGACGAGGCCGCACACGATCGCAATCTTGGTGAGGCGCTGCCTCATGCGGTGGCCCCGAAGCTATGCGGCGTTGGGCGCAAGGCCGTCGTCATGGCCTCGGCTGTACGCGTCGAGTGCTAAAACCGCGAGAAACAGGTCAGTTGCGGTGGCTGTCATGTGACCTGCCTATTTCAGATCGAGGGAACTAACGAAGTCATCTGTGCTCAACGTGTTCGCAAGGGTGTTCTTGTCGTGGAGGGAGCGACCGTCTAGTGCTGTGGAATAATATGCTGGTATCCAAGGCAGCTTCACCGTGATCCCCGTCGTGATGGGCTCATCGGTGCTCTCCAGCGTGATTTCGTTCCAGCTGACGTCTGGACCCAGCGTTGCCTGAAGGTTATTTGGATCGACCTCGATCACGGTCTTTGGATCGTTGATATCCGTGAAGGTCACGAGATCCGGCAAATCATCCGAAGTGATCCTGTGCGGGCCGCGCAGACGGCCAAAACGCGGTATGTCGTCCCTGTAATCGGCCGACGGAACGAGCCTATAGATGCGGCACATGAGTTCTGTGCTCGGTCCCGCGTCAAGGGTCCATATGTTGCTGTGTCCGACTGGAGGACTTGGGCGGTAGCTCGTCAGCAACGCGATAACGGGTCTCGCCCCCGGACCAAGATCGAGATACAGCGCCTCGCCACGGAGCTTGTGCATGGTGCCTCTTTCAGGAACCGAGACATTCCAAAACAGCACCTCGACGACACTTGACCCACGCTTGATGCCCGCGGGCGTATTGACCGCCAGCGTTAGCTTGTAGCGGTAGCTCTCAGTTCTCCAAACGACGGAAACGCAGCCATAGACCGCGGCGATGACGAGGCTGCACACGACTGCAAACTTGATCAGGCGCTGCCTCATCGCGTGGTGCTCATCTGGCAGCTTTCCTTCGCCCGCAGATGATCGGAGGGGTCCCGGCCAGGTCTTCGGCATTTCGGGAAGCCGGCAGCCTCGCACAGCGACCATATACGAAGCATACCTAAAAAAGCATCTCTGCGCGGGCCGCTAAGAAGGCAGAGCCTGTAAGTTCGGAGGTCCGTTATGGGTCTTGGCCGTTTCAAAACGCTCTGCGGCGAG
>JASHVC010000519.1 GCA_030039655.1 Xanthobacteraceae bacterium
ATTAACCGAGCGGCGGCGAAAGGTGTGCAAAACCAAGTTGCTGCCGAAATTGCCACTATTATGACAGCCATGGCGGCGTTTATGCAGGACGCCCCGGACGATACTGAGCGCGAGGGACGCGCGCGAAGATGGTCAGCCTTAAGACCGCGGTACGTACACGGCGCATGAAATGGATCGCCGCGCGCTTCGGCGTGCTATGCGCCGTCGTGCTTATTCTCGGCTTCGGCATGTTTGTTTGGGTGTTGCCGAGACAGCAAGTCGAGCTCGAAGGTGACGCCGACGGGATCGTGGTTCTCACAGGCGGCACCTCGCGGATCGTGGATGCGCTCGAATTGCTCAAGTCGCACCGCGGCAAGCGCCTGCTGATTACCGGCGTCAATCTCGGCACGACGACTTCTGACATCGCCCACGAAGTGCCGAACTACGATCGTCTGCTCGCTTGCTGTGTCGATCTCGACTATTCGGCCCTCAACACCCTTGGCAATGCGGTGCAAGCGCGCCTGTGGGCGACGCAGCATGATTTTCATTCGCTGATCGTGGTCACCTCGGCCTACCACATGCCTCGCGCACTCGCCGAACTCGAACATCAATTGCCCAACGTCGCCCTCGTTCCTTATCCTGTCCTCTCCGATCGGCTGCGTATCGAGCCGTGGTGGACGAACGGCGACACGACGAAGTTGGTGCTGTCGGAGTATTTCAAATATCTGTTCGCCGAACTGCGCATGCGCTTCGACTCTGTGACGGCGCAGAACCGCGACGGCCGGACTTCGTACGGCTCCCTTGGGCCGACCGCTCGGCGGCGGGTGGCTGAAAGTCTGTAACGGATTTCGGTGTCTTCAAAGCCCGCCCTCATCGCCCGATCGCTGCTATTCAACGCACTCTTTTACCTGAACGTCATTGTTCTCATGATCGTGGCGCTGCCGACCTTGGCGCTGCCCTATCGATTCCTTCGCCCGTTCATTCGCCTGTACTCCAGCAGTAGCCTGTGGCTGCTGCGGGTGATCTGCGGGACCAAGGTGGAGTGGCGAGGGGCCGAGAAGATCCCGAAAGGCGCCTGCATCGTCGCTTGCAAGCATCAATCGTTATGGGAGACATTCTCGCTGTACGCCGTACTCGAGGATCCGGCCTACGTGCTCAAGCGCGAGCTGATGTGGATTCCTTTGTTCGGCTGGTACATGGCCAAGGCCGGCCTCATTCCCATCGACCGCGGCGCCGGAGTGTCGGCGCTGTCGCGGATGACAGCGCGGGCGCGCGCGGCGCTTGCGCAATCGCGTCAGGTCGTCATTTTCCCGGAAGGCACACGACGCCCACCGGGCGCGCCGCCCACTTACCGGCCTGGCGTCGCGCATCTTTACAGCCGAGCCGGCGTCCCCTGCGTGCCGCTCGCGCTCAATTCCGGACTGTTTTGGCCGCGCCGATCGCTGCTGCGTTTCCCCGGCACGATTCTGGTCGAAGTGCTCGATCCGATTCCGCCCGGCCTCGACAGCCGCACATTCCTCACTCGCCTGCAAAGCGTATCGGAAGACGCGACGGCACGGCTGGTTCAGGAATCGCGGGCCGGCAAGAGGGAGTCGGAAGGCTGATCCTGGTGGCGGACCACGGTTTCATGCCGGCCGAGCCGCTCCGCCAGCAGATGCAACTCTGTCTCGCGATAGCCGAGCGCCTCCAGGGCGTGAACTGCGTCAAGCACGTAGTCGCGATTGGCACCGGAACTGCCGTGACCCTGGCGCACATAGTGGACGAGCTCGGCCAGCGTGAGCCGTCCTGCATATTGAACGTGGCCACGATCAACCGTGTAGCAAAGCGCCCGCACCTGTCGCCTGGAGGCATCTTCCAGTTCGATGCGCCGCATGGTTTCCAGATAAACCGAGGTGACCTGCTCGCGCGCGCGCAAATACGCGATGGTCTCCTCGCGCGCCGCGGCGGCGACCCGATAGGCAATGCCGCGGCACATGCCGCCTCGATCCAAGCCGAACACGAGTCCCGGCCGCTCCGGCGTACCGCGATGAACAAACGAATAAACGCACAGCGCCCGGTGCATTCCCTTCAGGCGCGCCGGCACCCGTTCGAGTGCATCGAAACCGGGCCGCCACATCAGCGACCCATAGCCAAAAACCCACAGGTCGCCGGTTTCGTGCTCGTCGATTGCAGCCATCTTGTGTGTTAACTCGTCTTGCCGGCTCGGTTCGCCTAGCAGCCCAAGGGGCACGGCACAATGGCGGCTCGGGGCACGGCCAAAGGCCTTGGAGGTCTTGGAAACGCCGCACTCTGCGGGCGAAAAGGAGACAAATGGCAGCTCAATCGCCGCTCAGCACGACGCAGCGGGACCGCGAACGTGTTCGGCGGCGTTCCGATCCGCACGCGGTTCCGCGCCACGGCGGGCGGACTTTTCTCGTGTTTGCCCTTCTGGTCGTCGTACTTGCGGCGGCTTGGTGCGGGGGCTGGTACTACGCGGCGTCCGTCGCGGACAGCACGCTTGCCGGTTGGGTGGAGCGCGAAGCGGCGGCCGGCCGCGTTTACAATTGCGGTTCCCAGGGCATTACCGGATTCCCCTTCCGCATTCAGGCGCACTGCGCCGAGGCCAGCGCCGCGCTCAAGACCATTCAGCCGCCCTTTGTCGTTGCTGCCAACGAGGTGACTTTCACGGCGCAGGTCTATCATCCGACCACTCTGGTCGGCGAGATCACCAGTCCGGTCACGGTAGCGGCGCCCGGAGAGACGGCACCGAGCTTTGTCGCCACGTGGTCGCTGGGGCGAATGAGCGTCAGTGGATTTCCGCCTAATCCAGACAGCTTCACGGTGGACATCGACCACCTGCACCTCGATCACGGCACCGGCGCCAGCGCGGTCACGTGGTTTGCGGCGGACAACGCGCAGCTCAGCGCCCAGATCGTCGCCGGCTCCGCGAACAACAAACCCGTGGTCGACACTGCGCTGCATTTCACCGCCGCCATCGCGCCGACGTTGCATCGGGTGACGGCGGATCCGCTGCAGGGCGATATCGACGTCGTGATCCACGGCTTGAACGATCTGTTGCCCAAGCCGCTGGCTGAACGGTTCCGCGAGATGCGGGCGAACGGCGGCAGCATCGAGATCAAAGCGCTGCGCCTTGAACGCACCGACGCGGTTGTCGTTGGCGCCGGCACGATTACCGTGAACGAGCACGGCCGGCTCGACGGCACAGTCAACGTTGCCATTGCAGGCATCGAGAACATCGTGCCGCTGTTGGGCATCGACCAGATAATTGATCAGGGCGTCAGTCGCATGACGGGAACGAACGGTCAGCCTGGACAAGGAATCGCGGCGCTTGATCGCCTCGTGCCGGGGCTGAGCGGCGTGGTTCGCCAGGGCGCGGCCGCCAGCGTCATCGACAATATCAAGAAGATGGGGCAGCAAACCGAGATCGACAAAAAGCCTGCCACCATCCTGCCGCTGCGCATTTCCGATGGCTCGGTTTATCTGGCGATGTTCCGCGTCGGCGCGATCCCGCCGCTGTTCTAAAACTTCAGCGCTTTCGGTTGGCGTGCCAGCCAACATTTGCTTCCGGCACCGAATCCGTCGACGCGAAATACGGCTTGATGTCGAGCAGCGGTGTGTCGTCGAGGCAATCGAGTCCGACCACGAACAGTGTGTTGCCCTCGATGCGCTCAAGCCGCACCACCGAAAGCGCGATCGGATTGGGCTGCGCCGGCGAGCGCAGCGCAAACGTACCGTTTCGCTCCGCATAGTGGCGAGGCGACTGCACCACGAGGTCGCGGCGCGCCTGGTCCATCCAATAAAGCACGATGACGTGGCTGGCGGTCTCCAAGCCGCTAAGGCCTTTCGCCCACCGCGGATCGACGACGATCTCGCAGACCGCGTCGGACTCGCGCGCGTTTTTGGGGCACTCATCTCGCTGCCGCCACGGCGTGTGGATGCGGCCGATGAAATA
>JASHVC010000520.1 GCA_030039655.1 Xanthobacteraceae bacterium
GCGTACAGCTCGTCGCGCACCACGTGAGAGACCCCGTAGTGCGCTCATTCTGGGTCAACGAATATGCCGGCTATAGCGACAGCTTCCGTTCCGAAGCCATCGCCCCAATCCAGAACAAGATCGGCAAGGCGCTCATGGTCCCAAGCCTGCGCAACATGCTGGCGCAGCCAAGGAGCACCATCACGCTGCGCCGCCTCATGGACGAGGGCTCGATCGTCATCGCCAACCTCTCCAAAGGCAGCCTCGGCGAGAGCACCGCGCACCTGCTCGGAGCGTTCATTACCACCGCCATCGCCCAGGCTGCCCTCTCCCGTACCGACTCGCCGGCAGCAGACCGCCGCGTGTTCCACCTCTATGCCGACGAGTTCCAATCCTTCGCCACCGAGAGCTTTGCCCTCATTCTCAGTGAGGCGCGCAAGTATGCCCTTACGCTGACTGTCGGCCACCAATACCTCGACCAGCTGCCCGAACGACTCCGTGACGCCGTGTTCGGCAATGCCGGCTCGATCATCGCCTGCCGCAGCGGCGCGATCGACGCCCCCATCCTCTCCGAGCAGATCGGTCTTGGTAATCCTGATGCGCTCCTCGATCTCCCGAACTTCACCGCCTGGGCGCGGCTGCTGCGAAACGGCGCTCCGACTTCCCCGATCCGCCTCGACCTCCAGGATGCCCCGCTCGCCCGCCGTTCGAGTCCCCACCGGTTGATCGAAACGAGCCGCATGCGCTTCGGCCGGCCGCGGGCGGAAATCGAGGCCCGCATCAGCAAGTTTTTAGAGGCTCACTGACCTGTTAGACCCGTGCTTACGGTCATTCCTACGGGCGTGGATTCTGTACCCACACCCTGTAGTCATATCGAGCGGAGGAATTTAAATTCAGAATCAGTTGCTTCCAAAATCGGCTCCGCACCTTTCTAACCCCGAATTCCCGCCTGAGCGGGCCTTCTATTGAGCCTATTAACGGCCCGCCGGCCTAACGGCCGCCACGCTGTCGTTCGTACCCGAACTGTCATGTCCTTTCCCCAACCATCACGCGCTCGCCGCTGAGCACTAGGTGGCTGGCGGTATACTTTCCCTATGGAGACCGTCGCCATTTCCGCCTCGACCCGATTGCCGCGGTTTCGCCGCGCGTCGGAACCGCCGGCCTTTCGCCTCACCGACGACGACGTAACTATCGTCGGCCAGCTTGCGCGACATCGCTTCCTGCGCTCCACCCATATAGCGGCACTGATCGGCCGGTCACTCGATCGAACCAATGACCGCCTGGCCAAGCTCTTTCACGCCGGCTACCTCGACCGGCCACGAGCCCAGCTCGACTACTACCCAACATCCGGCTCCGCCCCGATCGCCTATGCGCTCGCTGACCGAGGCGCACGCCTTCTTGTCGAGCGGCAAGGCATCACCTTTGCCAACCTCGAATGGAGCCGGAAGAACCGTGAAGCCGGCCGCCCGTTCATCGAGCACCAGCTTGGGGTAGTGGACTTCTATGTCTCGCTGCAATTGGCTGCCCGTGCGCGCCCCAACCTGCGCATCATTCACGCCGACGAACTTATCGCCGCGTTCCCCGAGCCGCCGACAGCCCGCCGCAATCCGTTTTCCATGAAAGTGAAGGTCTCACAGCGGGGCGCTACGCGCGAGCGCGGTCTTGTGCCCGACTTCGCCTTTGGCCTTGTCCTTTCAAATGGAACCCATCGGCATTTCATGGTCGAGATCGACCGTGGCACCATGCCGGTGACCCGTAGCAATCCCACCCAGACAAGCTTCGAGCAGAAGATGCGAACGTACCTCAGTGCGCAGGCTGCGAAGCTGCACGAACGACAGTTCGGATGGAGCACATTTCGGGTGTTGACGATAACGACTGATGATCGCCGCATGCACGCGATGCGAGAGGCATCGCGCCATCTCCATGTGCCGCACAGCCTCGGTGCTCCCTTGTTCTATTTCGCGACCCGGTGGGAGCTTTCGCACAACGATCCGCTTGCGCATCTTTGGTGCGACGGCAATGGTCGCGACGCACGTCTGATTTAGCCGGCGAGCCGGCTTCATTGACGAACGGCCGATAGCGCGTAGTCTGGTGGCAGTCTCCACTCATCTCTTCAGCTGCGATCCGCGCTGGCAGGCACCAGGCCGTGCGTCCCTGGCGCCTGCCCACGCAGGACATCGCAATCCGCACATAAGGAGACTGTCATGGCGGAGAAAAGTGAATCGAGACAGCCGACGCATCGCGCGTATTCTGTAATTCAGCGCGAAGGTCAGGACGATTTCTGGCTTAATCTTGGTCTTGTGTTCGACCACAAAGATGGCAAGGGCTTCAACATCATGCTGCAAGCCTTCCCCCTCGACGGCAAGATCGTTTGCCGCGAGATTACAGATGAGGAGCCTGCCGAGGACGCTGCGCCAAATGCGAGCCGAAGCAGAAATGGCAATACCGGCCGCAATGCTCCCAATGGGCGCCGATAGTTCGTAAACCTTTCAGCTCCGCCGCGTGCGGAGCTGAATGTTTCTAACAACCCCGACCGGCCTGATACGGATGCCGCGATTGTCTCCTGTGGATCACGGGGACATTCGGTTGAAGGCTCGTTGACTCTAAACCGGCGAATGCGGAGCGTACCTGCAGTTGTGCTGTGGGGGTTGTGAGCATGCGTGCCGGTGTGTGCCGCGTGCTCGCGGCACTGTTGATTGGGGCTGTTCCCGTAGTTGCGGTCGCGCAGGTGATCCCGCCGAGCGAGTTGCCCGGGCGGGAGCGTGAGCGCTTTACCCAGCCGCCTACGCCCCAGGCACAGCCCGCCGGTCCACCCATTAGCCTGCCGAGCACGGTCGCGCCCAAGGGGGCTGAAAAAGTCGTCGTCTGTGTGCGCGGAGTGCGCACCACAGGTTCGACGGTCTACAGCGCCGACCAACTCAGCCCCCTCTACGCCGGCCTGCTCCATCAATGCGTTCCACTTACCGCGATTTACGCATTGGCGCAGCGTATCACCGCCAAGTACGGCAGCGACGGCTACGTCCTCTCGCGCGCCATCGTACCGCCGCAACAGCTCAATCCCCGCGGCGCAGTCATCCACATCGAGATCATCGAGGGATATATCGATAGGGTCGAGTGGCCAAAGCAGCTTGCGCGCTACCGCGATTTCTTTAGCGACTACGCCGCCAAGATCACGGCGCAGCGGCCGGCAAATATCCACACGATCGAGCGTTATCTACTGCTTGCAGGCGATTTGCCGGGATTAAAGTTCTCGACCAGCCTGCGGCCCTCTAAACGCGCAATAAATGCTTCGACGCTCATTGTCGAGGTTGCCGAGAAACGAATCGACGCCAAAGGGCAGATCGACAACCGCGGCACCCCCGCGCGCGGACCGTTTGAGTTTCTTGGGTCCGCGACCCTCAACAATCTGCTCGGGCAGCACGAAGCTCTGACCTTCACCTACGCGGGTGTCGTGCCGCTCAACGAACTGCACTACGCGGCCATCAACTACAAGCAAGTCCTTAGCAGCGAAGGACTCGCGTTCTTCGCTGATGCGAGCGACGCCTGGGGCACGCCGGGAACAGTGCCGCTCGAATTGCTTCAATACCGAACCCTGGGTCCCTACGGCGACGCCGGGCTCTCCTACCCCATCATCCGTGCTCGGGAGAGCAATCTAACGCTCTCAGGGCTTTTCTTCGCCAGCAACAATGAAAGCGACGTGCTCGGATCGCCGTTCAATGACGATCGGCTCCGTGGCTTCCGCGCCAAGGCCGACGCCGATCTTGCCGACGCGTGGCAAGGCATCGATCAGTTCAACCTCACGATCAGCCGGGGCATCGAGGGCCTGGGCAGTACCGAAAATGGCAACCCGTTGGCCTCACGGCTGGTAGGGCGCGTCGATTTCAGCAAGATCGAGGCAACGCTAAGCCGCACGCAGCCTCTGTTCGATCGCTTCTCCGCCTATGTGTCCGCCTACGGCCAATACGCCGGCACTCCCCTCTTGGTGCCCGAGCAGTGCGGCTTTGGCGGACGCTATTTCGGCCGGGCCTTCGACCCGTCGCAACTCCTTGGAGACTCCTGTATCGAGGCGATTGGCGAGCTACGTTATGACATTCCGCGGCAACCGGTGCCGCTGTGGCAAACCGCGCAACTCTACACCTTCACCGATTACGGGCAGCTCTACTCGCGAGATGTTTCGCTGGGCACGCCCGCGGTGCAGGACGCGGCGTCGGTGGGTGGTGGCATTCGACTCGACTGGTTCAATCACGTTGACGCTGATCTTTCCGTCGCGAAAGCGATTGAAGGGCCGCGCAACGACGAGCGTTTCTTTTTCATTCTGACGGCGCACAACTGAGGGCGGGTCATGTCTCGACAATGGCGGCGCATGCTCCTGATGACCTCGGCCCTCGCGCCGCTCACCTTCGCTCCAGCCGCGGCTGGCCCCAATGGAGCCAGCGTTGTGGGCGGCTCAGCCACTGTGCAGGGCCAAGGGACTTCAAACGTCACCGTCAATCAAACCAGCCAGAGCGCCATCATCAACTGGAACACCTTCAACATCGGTGCTGGCGAAACGACGCGGATCAATATGCCGAGTTCAAGTTCGGTCGAGCTTGACCGCGTGACCGGAGGGCTTGGCCCCTCGCAAATCCTTGGCTCGCTCTATTCCAACGGGCAGGTCTTCCTGGTGAACCCGGACGGCATCCTGTTCGGCGCAGGTGCGCGGATAAGCGTCGGCGGGCTCCTTGCGACGACCAACAATATTTCCAACGCCGATTTCATGGCTGGCAGATATCGATTCACGATTCCCGGCTATCCCGCGGCCTCGATCGCCAATCAAGGATCGATAACGGCGCAGACCGGCGGTTTCGCGGCGTTAGTGGCGCCTGGCGTGCGCAATACCGGCACCATCACGGCGAACCTCGGAACGGTCGCGCTCGCCTCTGGCAATACCTTCACGCTCGACTTCTATGGGGACAATCTCATTAAGCTCGGCCTCAATGACTCGATCGCCTCGCAGGTAATCGATGTCTCAACCGGCAAGCCGCTCAGCTCCCTGGTGAGCAATGCCGGGACGCTCAAAGCCAATGGTGGCAAGGTGGAGCTGACGGCAGTAGCGGCACGTAAGGTCATCGACTCGGTCATCAACAACACGGGCAATATCGAAGCGAACACGATCGGCACCCATAACGGCATGATCGTGCTTGCGGCTGCGACTGCCGCCAATAAACCCGCTGGCGCGCCGACACAAACCGTAAAGGTGTCCGGCACGCTGTCCGCCGCTGGAATGGGTAAGGGAACGACCGGCGGAACGATCGTGGTCACCGGCGAGAACGTCCAACTGAGCGGCGGCGCTATCAACGCGTCGGGCCAAGGGGGCGGGGGCGCTGTGCTTATCGGTGGCGATTGGGGCGGCGGTCATCCAAACACAAGCCTCGTCTCCAACCCGAGCGCCTACCTTGAGCCCTTCACGGTGCCGACCGCCAGCACAGTGTCGATCGACTCAGCAACGACCATCAAAGCTTCGGCAACGAATGTCGGCAACGGCGGCAAAGTCATTGTCTGGTCGAACGAGGCGACGACCTTCTACGGCACTATTTTGGCACAGGGCGGGCTTCAGTCAGGTCAAGGCGGCTTCGTCGAAACGTCCGGGCATCAGCTCAGCTTCAACGGAATGGTCAATACCAGCGCCCCGAACGGCCTGAACGGCACGCTGCTACTTGATCCTCTGAATGCAACGATCGCGACAAATCCAGGAAGCGAAGTCATCACCGTTTCGTCAATCGAGAGCGCGTTGGCGAGCGGGAATGTTGTGGTGAGCACCGTCGGGACGACTGGCAGCGAAGCCGGGGACATTATTGTCGCGTCGAGTCTGAGCTGGGCCAACACTAGCACGCTGACGCTTAGTGCGTATCACGACATTGACATCAACACAGGAGCGGCCATTGCGAACACCGGAGCCGGCAATCTGGTCCTGCGCGCTGATGCGACTGGTACTGGAAACGGCACCATCAATTTTCTGGGCACGGGCAACGTGAACTTCTCCGGAAGCACCGGAACAGTGTCGATCTTCTATAATCCAAGCGACAATCCAGTGGGCACCGTTGTCAATGCGACAAGCTACACAACGCCGTTTGATTACTCACCATACGTAACAACAAACAGCGCCATCCCTAATCAGCTGACAGCCTACATGCTGGTCAACACTATCTATGATTTGCAAAACATTCAGAACAATTTATCCGGCGTGTATGCGTTGGGCGCAAGCATCACGAATGCCGGCTTGACGGCGAGTTGGAATGGTGGAGCGGGCTTTACGCCGCTCGGCACCAGTAGCACTCCGTTCACTGGCATATTCAATGGCCAGGGTTACACCATCAATGGATTAACGATTAACAATCCGACAGTTCCGAGCGGATCGGACATAGGCTTATTCGGCGACACCAACGGAGCCGTCATAAGCAACGTTGGCGTCACCAACATCACTGTGGCGGCGCAGTCGTTTCCTGGGGGCATTGGCGGGCTGATCGGCGGAGCAATCTCTACCACGGTTTTGAATTCCTACGTAACGGGTGCCATCAATGAGTCGTCCGCCCCGACCTTCGGAGGCGAAATGGGGTCAATCGGGGGTTTGCTTGGCTATTTGGAATCAGGGAGCATTTCTCACTCATACGCTGCAACAACAATTCAGGTGAGTGACGCTTCCTCGGTCGTTATGGGTGAGATCGGTGGACTGGTTGGCTCTAATGGCGGATCAATTCAAGACTCTTATGCAACGGGATCGATCACAAATTCCGCATTTGTGTTTTATGGAGTTGGTGGCCTTGTTGGAAATAATTACTCCACCATCAGTCAATCTTATGCCACCGGGCAGGTCAATGGCGGTCAGTCGCAGTATGGTGTAGGTGGGCTTGTTGGCGCTAACGAGGGAGGGTCAATTGTACAATCCTACGCGACAGGGCCTGTAACAGGCTCATCGTTCGGCGGTGTCGGAGGGCTTGTTGGCACCGAGTATGACCGCGGCACTATTTCACAATCGTATGCGACGGGTAGCGTGCAAGGCAGCATTCTAATCAACCCATTTTATGGCTCGAACGGAGAGGAGTACGGCTGTTGCGTCAGCGGCGGAGGCATTGGAGGGTTGGTTGGATTTATAGATGGCTATGCCGGGGGCGGGACGATATCAAATTCTTTTGCCGCAGGTAACGTCACCGGTTCGTATTTCGTCGGCGGGCTGATTGGTTTCAGTTATGGCGGTACGACAACCGGCTCTTGGGCTACCGGCACTGTGACCGGAACCGGAAGCGGCAATGATGTCGGAGGGTTCGTCGGCTTCGCCTGGAATTCATCCATAGACCAATCCTACGCGACGGGAACGGTGGTCGGCGGCTATGGCGGAACCGCGGGTGGGTTTGGCGGCATATTGGAAGCCGACGTAACCCACACTTATGCCCGCGGCAGCGTGTCGGAGGGAAGCAATGGCTATGCTGGCGGATTTGCTGGTATCAACTACGGGACAATTGACCAAGCATATGCCACCGGACCGGTGAGCGCTGGGAGCAGTAGCTCGATCGGGGGTCTTGTTGGCGCAAATTTTGGGACGATCACTAATTCGTATTGGGATTTTAACACCACAGGCCAGCCCACCAGTCCGGCCGGCACTGGTCTTACAACCGGTCAGTTTACGGCTGGTTTGCCCGTCGGATTTGATCAAACAATATGGAACAGTAATGCGAATATAAATGGAGGGTACCCCTATTTTTTGGCATCACCTCCTGTCACGCTACCGACCATCCCGGCCAGCTTTGATTCCACGGTGTGGGGCGGCAACTCGACCATCAACAACGGCTATCCATTTTTGCTTTGGGCGCAGTTATCTCCTACGTTAGTCCCGGTGACGATCATCATGCCAAGCTTGGGCTCGTCTCCGGTGATTGCCGTTACGACTACGACGAGTTCGCAGCTTGGAACAAGCCAATATCAATTCGGACAGGTCAGCACCAATTTTGTGCAGGTGTCACGACAAGCCGCACCCAATTCTGGGACCACTCTGCCTACATCGGATTGGGCGACAAGTCAGACAATGCAGGGCTTCGATGCATCAGAATGGGTTGGGACGGCAGCGCCCGTCACGCCTAACCAATTAGTCAGCGGCGTCGCAGATTTTATTCGAGCTGCAAACGCCGTATATTACCTCGGAGATACTAGGAATTCGAAGGTATTCGGTGCATCCCCAATACCTTGGACGAATTACGAACTGAGCCCCAACCCAATCCTTGATGCCATCTTGAAAGAACTGGCCAAGGTAGTCGGGTTCCAAGCTGCTATTTATAACGTCGACGGAAAGACAATCGTCGCATTTCAAGGTT
>JASHVC010000521.1 GCA_030039655.1 Xanthobacteraceae bacterium
CGTCGCCAGTGAGCGTCTCGAACTCCAGAAGCCCCTTGGCGAGCGTTTCCAGATCGGCACGCTTATCGGTGAGAATTTGGTTCGCCTCGGTGTAGCCGGCCTCGACCAGCCGCCGAATCTCGGCGTCAATCTTTTGCACGGTGGCCTCGGAAATGTTCTGCTGGCGCGCCACCGAATAGCCGAGAAACACCTCTTCCTGGTTCTCGCCATACGCAACTGTGCCAAGGGCCTCGGAGAGACCCCAGCGGGTCACCATCATGCGGGCAAGTTTGGTGGCCTGTTCGATGTCGGACGCCGCACCGGAGGTTACACGGTCGCGCCTGAACACCAGTTCCTCGGCGACGCGGCCGCCCATCATGATGGCAAGCCGTGAGGTCATCTGCTCGAGGCTCATGGACAGCTTATCACGCTCGGGCAATTGCATGACCATGCCAAGCGCGCGGCCGCGCGGGATGATCGTCGCCTTGTGCACCGGATCGGTCGCCTTGACGTTAAGTGCGACAATGGCGTGGCCGCCTTCGTGATAGGCGGTGAGGAGTTTCTCCTCCTCCGTCATCACGAGCGACTTGCGCTCGGCGCCCATCATCACTTTGTCCTTGGCGTCCTCAAACTCGACCTGAGTGACCATACGCTTATTGCGCCGGGCCGCCATCAGGGCCGCCTCGTTGACGAGGTTCATCAGATCGGCGCCGGAGAAGCCGGGCGTGCCGCGCGCGATAGTTTTCAGATTCACGTCGGGAGCGAGCGGGACCTTGCGCACGTGCACTTTCAAAATCTGTTCGCGGCCGACGACGTCAGGATTCGGCACCACGACCTGACGGTCGAAGCGGCCCGGACGCAGCAAGGCGGGATCGAGCACGTCAGGCCGGTTGGTCGCGGCGATTAGGATGATTCCTTCGTTCGCCTCGAAGCCGTCCATTTCGACCAGCAACTGGTTCAGCGTCTGCTCGCGTTCGTCATTGCCGCCGCCGAGGCCTGCGCCACGATGGCGGCCGACAGCGTCGATCTCATCGATGAAGATGATGCAGGGCGCGTTCTTCTTCGCCTGCTCGAACATGTCGCGCACGCGGCTGGCGCCTACACCGACGAACATCTCGACGAAGTCGGAACCCGAAATGGTGAAGAACGGCACGTTCGCTTCGCCGGCGATGGCGCGCGCGAGCAGCGTCTTGCCGGTGCCGGGCGGGCCGACAAGGAGCACGCCGCGCGGGATGCGTCCGCCGAGCCGCTGGAACTTAGCGGGGTCGCGCAGAAATTCGACGATCTCCTGCAGATCGAGCTTGGCCTCATCGACACCGGCCACGTCCTCGAAAGTGACGCGGCCGTGCGCCTCGGTCAGCAGCTTGGCGCGCGACTTGCCGAAGCCGAGCGCCTTGCCGCCAGCGCCCTGCATTTGTTGCGCCATGAAGATCCACAATACGATTAACATCAGCAGTGGCAGCCAGGAGATCAACACCGAGACGAACCAGGGCACGTTCTCGGTTTGCGGCCGCGCAGTGATCTGAACGTGCTTGCCGTAAAGGCGCTGGATCAGATTCGGGTCGTTCGGCGCGTAGGTTTGGAACGTGCGGCCATCAGTAAATTCACCGTGGATCTCCGGACCCTGGATCACGACGCTGCGCACGCGGTCGGCATCGATGTCATTGAGCAGCTGGGAGAAGGGGATCCCCTCTTCTTGCATTTTTCGCTGCACCTCACGTTGCATAAAGGTGGCGACTACTAACGCCGCAAAAATCGCAACCACCCAAATTGTTATGGTGCTTGAGTTATTGCTCATATCAGATTCTCGGCCTCGACCGGTCCATGCCGATTGGGACGCAGGAACGACACGCGCTCACATTTGAACGGGCAAATCCAATAAGCGACACGCTCGATAGAACACATCGCACCGTTTCTCTATCATTGTGAGCGAGTTTGATGAGAAACCCGCTCGTGCAGCGGGTATTGCCGACCCCGCCGCGTTCAACCAAGCAGCAGGAGTCATCAGCCTTGCGGCGGTTGTGGGGGGACTCCTTCCCCGCCAAAAACTCTTAATAGTTTCGTGACCAGAGCGCAACGGCGCCGACGCTCATCGAACTGTGGACCCTATCGCGTATTGCGAGTAGAACCAGATCGAGAGGAAGCATCCGCATTGCGGTTGCGCCTATTGTTCCGAGCAACGTCTGTCTGCATCCCTCCAGCGCCCAAGAATATTTTGTTGTACAGGTCCTCACCGTAACTGGTCTGCAGCGGCTCCCCCACAACCAATTTGAACGGTCTCGTTCCATCTGGACGTCTTTCTGCTCGTAGGAAAATAGAGCGGGCGGTTTTTCGAGCGAAGAAAGCTTGCGCGAAATGGTAAAGATGCGTCACGAAAAACACTTTTACCCCGCTGTCTAGCAGCGCTCGCACAATGTGGCTCGCAATCTCCGAACCCTCGCGTTCGTTTGTTGATGCGAACGATTCGTTGAATAGGACTGTCGAGTTGGGTTTAATCCAGCGGATCAGTTCATTCATCCTGCTCAGCTCCTCATCCCACTTTCCGCTTTCCATGGCCGCATCTTCTTCACGCTTGTAGTGCGTGAACAGGCCATCGGAAATTTCGGATGAGAAAACTTCGGCAGGTACAAACATCCCAGCCTGCATCATGAGGCAAGCGAGGCCTACGCTGCGCAGGAAGGTCGATTTGCCGCCCGTATTCGCGCCCGTAATCACGACAAGGTCACGTTGGTTCGCAGCGAGATCGTTGCCAACTATCTTTTTGCCAACAGTCAGAGCCAGCGAAACATCGTACAACCCAGCAAAGGACAATGACCTCTCGCTGGCCGATCTCGGCACCGGAAAACATATCGGCTCACCCATCTCCGCAAGCTGCTCGTAGAGATTGAGGCAGCCGACATAAAATCCCAATTCTGTTCGTAGCATCTGGAAGAAGCTTAGGATGTGATCGGTCGACTGTGCGAGGGCGTTCGCAACGAGATTGACGCCATGGTCATTTAACTCGGACAGCGCACGTGCTCCGGTCTCGTCGCGAGGATGCAGCTGGAACTTGTAGGCCGGCCCCTGTTCCGAGAGCAGTCGCGACACCCAATTCCGATTGTCCGGGTTGGGTGTGCGGAGAACATAACCCTTTCCCTTGTTACCTTTTCCCAAGTGGGCACTGATGAGGGTGCCGTAGCGAAACTTGAGACGATCGAGGTGCTGTTCGATTTCCACGAAATAATCGTCACTAAGTTCTTTTCGCAACATAGCGAAAAGCCGCGAAAAGCCCTCAGACTCAAATCGATCCGCGCGCTGATCGGCGATCTTTCGCAGCCTCTTCAGCATGCCAACGAACGTCTGCAGCACGTCGACGGCGCGATGCAATATGCCAGCAGGATAGCGACTGAAAAAGCTCCAATAGTTCTTTTTTTCGCCTTCTATCGCATCGAGCGCGATCTGATAAATATCTCGTACGATTTGCCCGTTTTTCAAACAATCGGCAATAATGTACTGACGATACTGTATGGTGCCCAAATCGGTTAGGCTCGATAACACCCCGACCAGGGCTACCTCGGACAAAAATGGGTCGCCCTGTGCCATTCCTCTGAAAAGGATATCTAAACCGAGATCCTGCCGCAGGTCTCTTTCGTTCCACGGGAGAAGTTGTTGGAGGCTCAGTTCCTGTTCAGAACCCCGACTATGACGCAACTCCCTTTCCCTACGCGTCAGCAACTGCTGGGGATCGAAGTCGCGATCTCGGTACATCAGGAGCGCCTTCATGACTGGAGCCGCTCCCGGATCGAGGCATAGGTCAATCCATGCTTTTGAGCGATGGCCATGGCGTAGGCCAAGCCGTTAGCCGGATGTCTTATGACCTTAAATGTCCGCAATGCTGGATTGTCGGGAACAACCGTGCTGATCATAGAGACCACTTGCGGGCCGAATGACGCCAGCTCGTCGACGAAGGTCACCCAAACACACAACAAACCAAGGTCCGCTATCCTCTCCATCACCCTTGCACTCAGGAAGGTTTCGTCTTGAATGGTTGTGGAGGTGAATATTTCGTTCATGATAATGATCGAGTACGTGGTGGCATGTTCGATAATTTGGTGAACGCGTACAAGATCGTCTTCCAATTTGCCGCGAAGATTCTCGACTCTTTCTTCTTTTTCGAAATGTGTGAAGAGTTGATCGAAGAGAAGAAGCTGCGCGTCGCTTCCCGGCACGGGACATCCGATGCTTGCAAGATAGTGTAATTGCCCGAATGCTCGGGCAAAGGTAGTTTTCCCTCCCTGGTTAGGACCAGATACGACCAAGATCCGCTCATTGCCTCTGAGATAAAAATCGTTGCGCACGACGTGCGCACCCTGACTAACGAGTTTGTGCGCCAGTGCTAAATCGAAGCCATCGTGGCTGCTAACCTCTTTGCTCTTGTCAGAAACACCTGGGTAACAGAACTTCAAGCCCGCGCGTCTCAGAGCTGCAATGTGTTCCAAGTAGGCAACATAGAATTGAATCTCCCGATCAAAGTTCGCGATGGTGCTGTCGATGAAATGTGCGTATCTCGCGCAAAATTCGCTCAGTGCGCCAAACACCCTTGGATGCAGTTTGGCAACGAACTCGACAATTTTAGCCTCTATGTGGTTCATTTCGTCGCTTGCATTAAACTTGACCCTGTAATCATGAGCGGCACCCTGCTTGAATTTGTCGAAAGTCGCCTCGACCTCGGCGCTATAATCACTCTGACCCTGATACTTGCGAACCGTGAAGCCGCTTCCCCGTATGGTGACGCAATATTCGAGGGCGGCCAAATCGATCCGGAGATTTCGCGCTTCTGACAAAAGAGTATTGAATGGAGCTGATTGAGCATAGCCGATCAAATACTCGCGAAAGCGTAGGAAGCCGGGCGACCGCAATTCGAGGTGGGCAAGATCTTGAGCAAACGCAGCAATGCCTTGGCAGTACATCTCGACCGCGTCCACGAACCATGCCTGTTTTTGCTCGCGGTAATACAACTTCTCAACACGAACTAGATGGTCGCGGATAGAGCGCATCACCTGCGCAAAGGTGTGTACGCGTTCATATAATGCTTCGCTCTCCAGGTCATGCATCACTTCGTGGCGATATTTGATAGCTCTTACGCGATGAAGACAAGCATGAAAGAACGGCTTAAGATTGTATTCTTCCTTACCTGCGATAATGGCATCGACAATTTGATCGCAGTTCAAATCGGCAAAGAAGACAGGAGCCTCAAGCGTATCATCACCCACGCGATCGTCGGGTGTTTCAAACAGGATACTGGAGAAGGTCATCGGGCGGCGGTTTCTCTCAAAGGCCGAGCGATCTGCTGACCTGACAGGTCTGAGCGTTCGATCCAAGTTAACAACGTTTGGGCTCGCAACCCTTTTCATGTGTGCACACACCTGTATGCCGTGGCCTTCGCGCGTGTAGCGGACGCGGAGATCACGGCCGACAGGTACCGGCAACGACCGGACGAGAGTCCTGTCTTACGTCTAAGCGGGTAGGTTGATGCGGCTCGAGCAGGAGCTGGCAACAAAAAACCCGCCTCGCGGCGGGTCCCAAGAGACACTCCCACCGCGATCATCCGCGGTAGGAGTCATTAGCCTTTCGGCAGACGGGGGCGACTCCATGCCCATATCTTCTCTTGATATAAAGGTCATACGACTGGCGTCAAGTCGCGGGCTAATCGCCATTTCGGCCGCGTCTATCTTTTGTAAAGCTGCTAATCGCGACATCGCACGGAGCGAAGGCTCGCGGCGGGCCGCACAGCTGTTGACGGTGCCGCCATTCACAGACAAACTCCACTCGGGGAATGGGGTCTCCCGTAACCGCTCACCGGCTGATGACTCCTGCTGCGCTAAAGCGCGGTGGGGGAGTCATGCCTGTTGGGTAGGCATGCGCGCCCGCCGCTTCACGTGAGGGCGATCATGCAGCTTGAGCAACTCAGTCAAGCCGTCTGGTCCGGCAGACTAACCATCATCCGGCACGACGGCAAAACACTACGCCTCGGTGAGGTCCCCAAAGACGAACCGCAACTCGACGTCGTTGTCAGATTAACGGGCTATTGGCCCTACCTAAACCTCATGTCGTATCCCACCCGTTACCTGGGCGAGTGTTACATGGACGGCACTTTAGTGATCGAGCAGGGTACGCTCTGGGACCTTGTCGATATCTGCGGCCGAAGTTTCAGACCTCTAAAAGAGCGCGAGCGCAACTGGATCAGTAGAGCCACCCGGGGGGTATTGCGCAGCCTACTCCAATACAATTCCATCCGTACTGCCCGGCGCAACGCTGCTCATCACTATGACTTGTCCTATCTTCTGTACCAACAGTTCCTTGACGACGACCTTCAATATTCATGCGCGTACTTTCGTGATCCAACGGAGTCGCTCGACGATGCGCAAAAGGCGAAAAAGAAGCACATCGCAGCGAAGCTCCTGCTGCAACCCAATCAACGTGTTCTTGACATCGGCTGCGGCTGGGGTGGCCTTGCACTCTCGCTGGCGAGATATGCCGACGTCCGAGTTTACGGCATAACGCTTTCGCGTGAGCAGCTGGCTGTTGCCAGGCAGCGCGCTTGCGAGGCCGGTCTCGAAAATCAGGTGAAATTCGACTTTCTCGATTACCGCGAGGTAAGCGGCAAATTTGACCGCATCGTCTCAGTCGGTATGTTCGAGCACGTTGGAAAGCCGCAGTATTACCGATTCTTCAACACCATCTCCCGACTGCTGGAAGACGACGGCGTAGCTCTCATCCACTCCATTGGACGAAAGGACGGGCCCGATCTGACCAACGCCTGGATCAAAAAATATATTTTTCCGGGAGGATATATTCCCGCACTTTCCGACGTATTACCTGCGATTGAGCGATCGGGCCTCTGGTTGACCGACCTTGAGATTTTGCGCCTTCATTACGCGCAGACGCTGCGTCACTGGAGGGAGCGCTTCCTTGCTCAGCGCGGCAGGCTTAGGGAAATTTACGACGAACGTTTCTGTCGAATGTGGGAGTTTTACCTGGCCATCAGTGAAATGAGTTTTCGTTATTACGGCTTCATGGTCTTTCAAGCGCAACTAACGCGCCAAATCGCTACCGTTCCATTGACTCGCGATTATTTATTCAGAAGTGAAGAGAATCAACGGAGTATGATAGCCAGCGATGATCTTTGATGAATTCGCTTCGCACGGGGCGGCCTACCGCTTGGGCTTGTACCTGAAGCGGTTAAGTCGCTCCGTGAACTCGTAGCTCCGAGCTAGGACCATCCAGCGCCGCGCGGCCTCCAAAAAATCCATTCGAGGCGTGGGACCACGTTCTCCAGCAGCACATCGCTCGGAATTCTTCCGCCCGGTGGTAAGCCACCGATGCCCGAAGGGTCTCTATATCAACGATAGGTTTAGGCTATTGCGTGGCTCGATCAATATTCGAACGAATCCCGAGTTATTCACGGGCCAGAACAAAACTCGTTTCGATTCCGGTCCCATCAAGAGGCCGTTGTCCATGTAGCCTTGGTACACGCCCCTGCCCATTGCTGCGCTACACGATCAACTGTTAATCCGCGCAATTTATCGGCCAGATGGTGGTCTGCCACAATACCCGTTTCGAACAGACAATTCGCTTCTCTAAAGGAGCGGAGCGTTCTTCAGGCTGCGACGTTGACGAAACATCGGACACGTATCTCGAATATCAGATCCGTTGTGGTGGGAAAGGGTCACCAAACCTTGCCGCATCGCCGAGATCTCTCTCTATTTCGAGCAGGCGGTTATACTTGGCGATCCGCTCACCTCGGCACAACGAGCCTGTTTTAATTTGAGAGCCGCCCATAGCTACGGCAAAATCAGCAATGAACGTATCTTCGGTCTCCCCCGAACGGTGCGAAATGACGAACGCCCAACCCGCCGCACGGCACAACTCGATCGCCTCGATCGTCTCGGTGACTGTGCCGATTTGGTTGAGTTTGATAAGAGCTGCGTTCGTCGTCCGCTCAGCAATGCCGCGTCGAATGAATTTGGTATTTGTAACATAAATATCGTCTCCAACAATTTGTACACGATTGCCCAACGTTGCCGTGAGCGCCCGAAAGCCGTCCCAATCGTTTTCGTCGAGCCCGTCCTCAATGGAGACAATCGGGTAGTCCTCGGTCCAATTCGAGTAAAGCTCAATCAAGTCGGCCGTCGTTTTTAGTCCGCTGCCGGACCGCGAAAGCGTGTAGCCATCATCGGTCCGGAACGAGGAAGCTGCTGGATCCAATGCTATCGACACTTGCTTTCCTGGAGCAAACCCTGCCAGCTCAATTGCATCAAGAATTAGACGGCAAGCTTCTTCGTTGTTTTTCAACTTAGGAGCGAAGCCACCTTCGTCGCCCACGCTGGTGATGTGCCCAGACTTACTCAGGAGCACTTTAAGGGCCTGGAAGACCTCGGCGCCATAACGCAACGCCTCGCCAAATGTAGGCGCGCCATGCGGCACAAGCATGAATTCCTGAAAGTCCAGCGAATTGTCGGCATGAGCGCCGCCATTGATCACGTTCATCATCGGAACGGGCAGTCGCCGCGCATCGATGCCCCCGAGGTAAGAATAGAGCGGTTGTCCGAAAGAATTTGCCGCAGCCCGCGCGATCGCCATCGAAACCCCGAGCAAAGCGTTAGCGCCGAGCCGTGACTTGTTCTTGGTCCCATCGATTTCGATTAGAAGCTTGTCGATATCGCGCTGGCGCGCAACAGTGTAACCGACAAGCTTTGGAGCGATGGTTTCGGTGATGCTGGCAATCGCTCGCCGGACGCCCTTCCCCCCATACCGCTTCGGGTCACCGTCCCGTAGTTCGATCGCCTCGTTTGCTCCCGTCGAAGCGCCTGAAGGGACTGACGCGCTCGCCGACGCGCCGCCATGAAGCTCCACAAACACGCGCAGCGACGGATTACCACGCGAGTCAAGAATCTCCATTGCCCCTATCGCCGCAATCCTTCCGTTCATTCAAGGCCCTTTCGATGTCGGCGCGGTCGAAGAAAGCTGTCGACGGACCCAAGGCTTAAGGTCGTGAAGGTTCAACGAGCAATTGATGCCTAAATGCGGCGGCCAACTCCGACGTTCTTAGGGAAAGAGCCGTGGCGGCCAATACCGCACTTGTGTTGGGTATTGGCCGGCCGTCCTCGGTGCGCTTCTTCTTAGGAAACTGGCACGGCCTCTTGATGGTCGACAAATTTGCCTGCAGCCCGCCGTTCAGCGGGAAGCTGTAGGACGGTCGCGCGCTGACCAGATCGCAGGCGGGTTACCAGGACCGTTCGACCATTAGCAAATTCCAAGGCGTCGTGATGGCATTGCGCCTGCTCGAAGTTAACTTGGCGAAACCGAGCAACCTTTCCGCCCAATTTACCGAACTGGAACCGAGGAAAAAGCTTGGCGAAGGGATGACGACACTCCGCTTCCTCTTCGAAGGCGATCTCAGTGCCAGGTCGCAGACATACAGCAACGTTTGGCTCTCCGACCGCCGAAAAACCGGAGGTAAGGGTGCCCGCGAAAGCTGTGGTAATGAGCTTATCTCCAACGTTTGCCGGCCGGGACGCTACTTGATGTAGGCTGTAGTCGCACATAGGGATTACCTCGCTCTGTTAAGCTCTGCTAAATCGCATGACGAGCTCCTATCCGCTGGAGCAATAGAGAGCCGCTATACGAGCGGCCTTGGTCGTCGCTTCTGCAACCATCTGAGTACTCGCAGCGGTTCGTATTCTTTTTGACATCTGCGGTTCGGCTCCATTGCACGCAGCGCGAGCAAGCCCAAGCGGCTGCCTCCTGTATGAGCGGAGATCGCGGTGGAAGGTCTAGCCCAAGCCAAACTGGGCGTTGCGACGTGACTCGTTGGCAGCAACAGCTGGGCAGCGATTGCAACGGGGCTCTTCGGCCATGACGTCAACAACAAAAAACCCACCTTCGGTGGGTTCACGCATGCGATCCCACCGCGATCATCCGCAGTAGGAGTCATCAGCCTTGCGGCAGCAGAAAGGGCGACTCCATGCCCGACATGAAGCTACCAAAAACCACACCTCCGTCAAGACCGTAAGCAATGCCCAACCTGCTCGGCAGCCAGTAGGACATGCAATGGCACGTCACGCCGGGACGTACGAGGTCCACCGACATACCGCTGGCCGAACGCTTGGCACTGACAATAACATGAGTGAAGCGTCACCTTCGCGATCGGACGATTGTCATCCCTAGCACTTCGCCGTAGAAATCTGACGGCGGTGGAGTTCGCCTCTAAGTGCCTCAACAGGCCAATGACTCCTGACGAAGCTTGTGCTTTCGAGAGGAGCCGCGATGAGCCAGCTTCGTGATCGCAAGATTGCGCTGCGATTTATAATTCTCATCGGCATCCTGAGCTTCTTTGCGGATTTTA
Source organism: Xanthobacteraceae bacterium (assembly GCA_030039655.1). Next base: position 10,367 of record JASHVC010000521.1, read on the forward strand.
CGTATGAAGGCTCACGCAGTATCGTCGGTCCATACCTGGCTTCGCTGCAAGCCACCGCTACCATTGTAGGTATCGTCACAGGGTTTGGAGAATTGCTCGGCTACGGTCTTCGCCTTTTTTCCGGGCGCTGGGCCGATGACACAGGTCGCTACTGGCCAATCACGATATTCGGCTATTTTGTACAGATGACGTCGGTGCCAGCACTCGCACTGACTGGCAGTTGGCCGGTTGCAGCAGTCCTGATTGTCCTCGAGCGCGTCGGCAAGGCGATTCGCAACCCGCCGCGGGACGTGATGCTTTCTCATGCGGGAAAGCAGCTTGGCGGCTACGGCTGGGCCTTCGGGCTGCACGAAGCCCTCGACCAATTCGGCGCCATGTTCGGCCCCCTCGCCGTTTCCGCTGTCCTGGTGTACGGCCGTAGCTACCGCGAGGCCTTCGCCGTTCTGCTGGTTCCCGCCATCGTGAATCTAAGCTTGGTGCTTCTGGCGAGATTTCTTTACCCGAAACCGGAAGACATGGAGACTTCGCAACCAGCGACGGTGCAAACGGACCTGCCGCGAATTTTTTGGATTTACCTGCTCGGCGCAATACTTGTTGCGGCGGGGTTCGCCGACTACCCGCTTATTGCTTATCATTTCGCTCGAGCCGAAACAGTCCCGAGCAACTGGATAGCCATTTTGTATTCAGTTGCGATGGCGATAAGTGGTGCTGGCTCACTTGTTCTTGGACGTCTATTCGATCGGTACGGATTTACGATCCTCGCACTTCTTACTATTGTCTCGGCGCTATTTGCACCCCTCGTATTCCTTGGAGGTTTCTGGTTGTCGCTGCTCGGCGCAGCAATTTGGGGATTGGGAATGGGAGCGCACGAATCAATCATTCCCGCGGCCATATCGCCGATGGTGTCACCACAGTGGCGCGCTTACGCGTTCGGTACATTTACAGCTGGCTATGGAATCTTCTGGTTCCTGGGCAGCGCGATAATCGGACTCTTATACGATCTGTCTGTGCCAACGGTCATCGCGTTCTGTGTGGCGACACAGATCGCCGCGGTACCTATTTTCCTCTGGGTTGGCCACCTGGGCTTAGCGCATGATGGAGAACCGCAATGAAGGAGATTATTCGACGGCATCCGGTTCGCTTTCGCATCATAACGTCGGGCGGTCTCGCTCTGGTGCTCGTGGCTAGCTTGATTGCTTCCTATTGCGGCATCATTCGCTACACTGGCAATTTTCATGTCGTTGAACAAGGCAAGCTCTATCGTTCGGGACAGCTGGATGAATCTCGTTTTGCACAAGTTATTAGCCGGTATGGAGTTAAATCTATTTTGAATCTGCGCGGTGCCGGTCCTGGTCTAGCGTGGTACGACCATGAAGTTTCCATCGCTAATTCACTTGGAGTGGCCCATTTCGACTATGGCATTTCAGCAAGCGACGTCGTCACAGCGGCGCAGTTAAACGAAATTTTGGCTATACTGCGTGGCGCTCCGAAGCCGATTTTGGTTCACTGCCAAGCGGGAGCCGATCGAGCGGGACTCGTGACCGCCCTCTTTCTTGCCGAAATTGACCGAAAACCCCTCCAAGAAGCAGCGCGGCAACTGTCGTTGATCTACGGTCACTTTCCGTACCTAACCAGCAGAACAAGCGCGATGGATGAGAGCTATTGGCGTTACGTACTAGGAGAGGCGACGGATCATGGGCACGCCCATGATATGTGAGCCGCTAAGTCGTAAAGTTGCTCAGAAGGGTTTTGTTTTACGGAAGCGATCCCTTAGGTACCTCGGCGTTGATAAACAAACAAGCGACTAGTCGCGGAAGATAGCAGCAAACTCTCCCAGAACGGATACATACAGCTGCCTCTTGAATGTCACAGCCAGTGTTTCCAACTCGTGCGCCGCGACCCAACGCCACGCATTGAATTCGGGGTGTTTAGTCGCAAGATTGATTTCAGCGTCCTCGCCTCTAAACAACATTACAAACCACTTCTGGCGCTGTCCCATCCAACGTCCGCCCCGGGCCTTCTTTGCGAGGTCCTCGGGGAGATCATAATATAGCCAGCGGGTGCTCTCCGCGATGATCTCGGCGTTCGCCGTTCCGATCTCTTCTTTTAGCTCGCGCAATGCCGCTTGCCGTGGTGTTTCGCCGGGATCGATGCCACCTTGTGGCATTTGCCATGCCTCCCCGGGTACGTCGTTCCGTCGAGCGATGAACACCTCGTTCCGCATGTTCACGAGCATGATTCCGACGCCACGACGATACCTTCGTGGGTCGGGATCGTCAGCGCGCCGCTTTTCGGAGCGCGGCGCTTTCCGCTGGCCTTCCGCGTTTTTCAGATGCCTCGAGATGCTTCTCAACAAGTTTCGAAGTTCGCGTTCGTCGACATTGTCAACCCGCATGAGGAGACGGACATCGGGATCGCTGAGGAGCATGACAAGATCCGGCTCATCCGGCGCTCTCCGCTGGACCAGCTTTGCAGAAAATTGCTGGCGATTTTGCCGATCCTTCATGTTGATGCTCCTTTCGCCACCTCTCCACGATGTGGCGCTTCACGACGAGGAGTCATCAGCCTTTTCGGCGCTTCACGGGGGTACTCCATCCCCGAGAGATTGAGCATAGCGAATCGACACGACGGAACAAGTCGTGATCGTAAATTGCGATGTCGGCGTATGACCCCCTCTTCCATCAGTATGGTAGAGC
>JASHVC010000522.1 GCA_030039655.1 Xanthobacteraceae bacterium
GGTCGCGCGCGAATTCGGTATTACGCTCCGTGCGCTGCGCTTTTACGAAGCGAAACGGTTGATCGCGCCGCAACGCGAAGGCGCCACCCGCATCTACCGCAACGGCGACCGCGAACGCATCGCACTCATACTGACCGGCCGGCGGCTTGGCTTCACGCTTACGGAGATCAAACGCCTTCTCGATGGACCTGATGGAAAGAATCTGCATCTCACGCGTGAGAAATGCGTGGAACAAATCAATCTTCTGGAACGGCAAAAGCGCGGTATTGAAATGGCGTTGAACGAACTGCGCCAGATCTACACGTCGTTCTACAGGCCCTCGCTGGACGACCAGCGCTATTGCTGACAACGCAAGGCGCCGGTGCCATCGGCGCGCCACACAAACTTCACCAGGTCGCCACTATTGCCGGCGGATAGCCGTCATCCCGCTGTGAGTCCGCCGTCCACGACCATTTCGGCGCCAGTGGTGAAGGCGGCCTCATCGCTTGCGAGAAACAAAATGGTGTGCGCAACCTCGATCGGCTTGGCAAGCCGCCCGAGCGGCGCGGCCTTGGCATAATTGGCCTCAAGCTTCTGCGGATCGCGCGCTGCTGCCAGCATCGACCGCAGCATCGGCGTCTCAACGAAAGACGGATGCACCGAGTTGCAGCGGATGTTGTAGCCCTTGCGCGCGCAATACAGCGCCACCGATTTCGTCAGCAGCCGCACGCCGCCTTTGCTGGCGCTGTAGCCGGCGAGATTTGCCGCGCCCACCAAGCCCGCAACCGACGACATGTTAACGATGGAACCGCCGCCGCGTTTCTTCATGACGCGAATGGCGTGCTTACAGCCGAGAAAGGTTCCGTCGAGATTTACCGCCATTAGGCTGCGCCACTCATCGAGCGTCGTCGCTTCGATGTCCTTGAGTAACGACACGCCGGCGCTGTTGACCAAAATATCGAGGCGTCCGAACTCCGATACAACGGCGTCGGTGACTGCGATCCAATCCGCCTCACGGGTAACATCAAGTTCGTGAAAGCGAGCGCGCTGCCCAAACGACGCCATCGCGGCGCTGGCGCGCGACTTGTCTAAATCCGTCAGGACGACCTTGGCGCCCTCGTCCGCGAAAAGGCTCGCCGTCGCAAAGCCGATCCCCGAAGCCCCGCCGGTGACCAGCGCAATCTTGTGGTCGAGGCGACCCATTGGGTCAGGCTAGTGCGCGTGGCGGCCGGTGGCTAGTATGAACCACACGAGAGACACCGACATCGATTTGGATTGGAAGCCATGCCGGACGCCTTCATCTATGATCACGTGCGCACGCCGCGCGGCCGCGGCAAAGTCGACGGCTCGCTGCACGAAGTGACCGCGCTGAATTTGGCGAGCCAAGCGCTCGGCGCCATCAAGAACCGCAATCAGCTCGATCCGACTTTGGTCGATGACGTGGTGATGGGCGTGGTCGATCCGGTGGGCGAAGCGGCCGCCAATATCGCGCGCACGGCGGCGCTCGTTGCCGGTTATGGCGACAGCGTGGCCGGTGTGCAGATCAACCGCTTCTGCGCTTCCGGCCTCGACGCGGTCAATTTCGCCGCCGCACAGATCATGGCCGGACAACAGGACATGGCGATCGGCGGCGGCGTCGAATCCATGAGCCGCGTAGGCATCGGTTCGGCGGGCGGGGCCTGGTCGGTCGATCCGTCGATTGCGGTCGCGCATTATTTTCTGCCGCAGGGAATTTCCGCCGACCTCATCGCCACCAAATACGGATTTTCCCGCGACGACGTCGACGCCTTCGCGGTGGAGAGCCAGAAGCGCGCGGCGACAGCTTGGGACGAAGGCCGTTTTTCGCGTTCGGTCATGACGGTGAAAGACGTGAACGGGCTTCCCATTCTCGCCAAGGACGAGCACCTGCGTCCGGGGACGACCATGCAGTCGCTCGCTTCGCTGCAACCCTCATTCGCGAAGCTGGGCGACCAAGGCGGCTTCGACGCTGTCGCCATCCAGGCGCATCCGGACGTCGAATACATCAATCACGTCCATCACGCCGGCAATTCGTCAGGCATCGTCGATGGGGCCGCCGCAGTGCTGGTCGGCAACACGCGCGCCGGCAAGCGGGCCGGTCTCAGGCCCCGGGCGAAGATCAAGGCGTTCGCCAACATCGGCTCCGAGCCGGCGCTGATGCTGACCGGGCCCGTCGACGTGACCAAGAAGGTGCTGAAAAAAGCCGGCATGAGCCTCGACGACATCGACCTCATCGAGGTCAATGAGGCGTTCGCCTCCGTGGTGTTGCGCTATCTGCAGGCGTTCGACCTCGACAGCGCGAAGGTCAACGTCAACGGCGGCGCTATTGCGTTGGGTCATCCGCTCGGCGCTACCGGCGCCATGATCCTCGGTACCGTGCTGGATGAGTTGGAGCGGCGCGACGCCGCCACGGCCTTGGTCACGCTGTGCATCGGCGCCGGCATGGGGACTGCGACTATCATCGAGCGGGTCTAAACCATGCCGAAAATCGACATTGCCAAGCTCCCGGTGGATACGCGCACCGGCTACCCGCCGCCGTTCGACCGTGTGGTCCTCGGCCGCGAACGCAAGCGCCTGGGTAACGCCGTTGGTCTCGACCAATTCGGCGTCAATCTCACCACGCTGAAACCCGGTGCCGCCTCGGCGCTCCGCCACTGGCACGAGCAAGAAGACGAGCTGATCTTCGTTCTCGAGGGCGAAGTCGTGCTCATCGAAGACGACGGCGAGACCGTGCTCAGGCGGGGCGACGCGGCCGGCTTCAAGGCCAAGAACCCGAACGGTCATCACCTCGTCAACAAATCAAGCCGGGACGCTGTTTTTCTGGAAGTCGGCACCCGATCCAAACACGAGCGAGCCCACTATCCTGGCGTCGATATGATGGCGGTTCGCGATGACAAGGGCATGCGTTACACGCACAAGAACGGCGAGCCATATACATGAGCTTCACCAATTTCACTCTCGACGTTGGCGCGGACGGCGTCGCACTAGTCACCTGGAATGCGCCCGGGCGCACGATGAACGTCATCGATCCCTCGGTCACGCAGGAGCTTTCGGCCATCGTGGAGCAGACAGCCACCGACGCGGGGGTGAAGGGCGTCGTGGTCACGTCCGGAAAGGAGACGTTTTGTGCTGGAGCCGATCTTACGATCCTGGAAACGCTGAGCCGTACCTTTGCGCAAGTGGCGGCGGCGCAGGGCGAAGAGGCGGCTAACGCGCGCTTCTTCGAGGAGAGCCGCAAATGGTCGCTGCTGTGCCGCCGGATCGAGACTTGCGGCAAGCCGTGGGCCGCGGCCATCAATGGAACAGCAGTCGGCGGTGGTTTTGAGTTGACGTTGGCATGCCATTATCGCGTGGCCGCCGACAACCCGAAGACGCGGCTGGGCTTGCCGGAAATCAAGGTCGGACTGTTCCCCGGCGCTGGCGGCACCCAGCGGGTCGCACGCATCATGCAGCCGGCCGATGCGCTGCAATTTCTGCTCAAGGGCGATCAGATTGGCGTCGACCGCGCCAAGGCGCTCAAGCTCATCGACGCCGCGGTGCCGGCCGGCGACGTTATCAGAACCGCAAAAAACTGGATCGCGGCGAATCCCAACGCCAAAGCCCCATGGGACGTTGAAGGTTTCAAGCTGCCGGGCGGTCCCGTCCAATCCAAAGCCGGCATTGCGGTGTTCACGCCCGCGAACGCGATCTACCGCCGCGAGACCTACGATAATTATCCGGCGGGGCGGGCCATCATGCAGGTGGTGTACGAGGGCCTGCAGTTGCCGATGGACCAGGCATTGCGGGTTGAGTCGCGCTACTTCGCCAAGATTTTGCGCTCGCCCGAGGCGGCGGCGATGATCCGCTCGCTGTTTGTTTCCTTGCAGGAGATCAACAAAGGTGCTCGGCGGCCGGCCGCGGTGTCGCGCAAGACTTTCAAAAAAATCGGCGTGCTCGGCGCGGGCTTCATGGGCGGCGGCATCGCTTATGTGAGCGCACTCGCCGGCCTCGACGTCGTGCTGATCGACCGCGATCCGGAAACGGCCCAAAAGGGCAAGGCGCATTCGCAGGCGCTCATGGACGAGCAGGTCAAGCGCGGCCGCGCCAGCGCCGCCGAGCGCGACACGCTATTGGCGCGCATCGAGCCGACGGCCGATTTCGTAGCGCTGAAAGACTGCGATCTCGTCATCGAGGCGGTGTTCGAGGACCGCAAGGTCAAGGAAGAGGTGATCGGCCGCGCCCAGAACGTGATCGGCGATCAGACTATCTTCGGCTCCAACACCTCGACACTACCGATTACGTCGCTGGCGGCGGCGTTCAAGGATCGCGCGCGGTTCATCGGCATTCATTTCTTCTCGCCCGTCGAGCGCATGAATCTGGTCTAGATCATCCTCGGCAAGGACACCGGCGAAGCAGCCCTGGCGGGCGCGCTCGACTACGTGCGCGCCATCCGCAAGACGCCAATCGTGGTCAACGATTCGCGCGGCTTCTATACGTCGCGCGTGGTCGGCACCTATCTGCGCGAAGGCCATTTGATGCTGAGCGAAGGGGTGCCGGCGGCGATGATCGAAAACGTCGGCCGCATGGCGGGCATGCCGGTCGGCCCGTTGGCGCTCAACGACGAGGTTGCGGTCGATCTTGCCTGGAAGATTCTTAAGGCGACGGAGGCCGATTTGGGTGCGGACGCGGTCGACCCGCGGCAAAAGGCGTTGCTTCAAGAGATGGTGGAAAAGCGCGGGCGCTTGGGCCGCAAGAACGGCAAGGGCTTCTACGATTACCCGCAAGCCGGCCCGAAGCGGCTGTGGCCCGACCTCGCCGATCTGCAGTCGAAGAAGCTCGACCCCGACACCATCAGCGTAAAGGAGCTGAAGCAACGGCTCCTTGTCATGCAAGCGCTCGAAACCGCACGCTGCATCGATGAAAGTGTGGTCACCGACGTGCGCGAAGCCGATGTTGGCTCTATCTTGGGCTTCGGCTTTGCACCCTTCACCGGCGGCACTATCTCTTACATTGATGGCATGGGGACGAAAGCATTCGTCGCGCTTTGCGGCGACTTCACCAAACGCTATGGGGCACGCTTCAAGCCGCCCAAGCTGTTGCTCAACATGGCGAAAAAGAACGAGACCTTCTACGGCCGCTTTCCTCCGGCCGCCCGCAAGGCGGTGCCCTGAGCGCGAAGAGGGCCACATTGCCCTTTGTGGCGGGCCGCGTGTAAGGTCGCGACCCACTTCTGCTGGGACCCTGCATGGCGCGTGATCAAGTCGACCTGACGCCAATCGAGCGGCGGGACGAACTCGTCGCTTGGCTTGCGCAAGGCGTCAGGCCGAAGTCGCAATTCCGCATCGGCACCGAGCACGAGAAATTTGCTTTCACGCTCGAGGGGCACCGCCCGGTGCCTTACGAGGGCCCGCGCGGCATTCGCGCGCTGCTCGAAGGCATGCAGAACATTCTCGGCTGGGACCCCATCATGGAAGGGCCGAACATTATCGGCCTCTATGACGTGACCGGCGGCGGCGCGATCTCGCTCGAGCCGGGCGGTCAATTTGAACTTTCCGGCGCGCAGTTCGAAACCGTGCATCAGACCGCGCGCGAGCTGACGGCGCACTTGGCGCAAGTGCGCGAGGTCGCGCAACCGCTACATATCGGTTTCCTCGGCATCGGCATGACGCCTGACTGGACGCGCGCCGACATGCCGCGAATGCCCAAGGGGCGCTACAAGATCATGACCGCCTACATGCCGAAGGTCGGCAAGCTCGGCCTCGACATGATGTATCGCACCTGTACGGTGCAGACCAATTTGGATTTCTCGTCCGAAGCCGACATGGTCAAGAAGCTGCGCGTGTCCCTGGCGCTGCAGCCGGTGGCGACGGCCTTGTTCGCGAACTCACCGTTTACCGACGGCAAGCCCAACGGCTTTCTGTCCTTCCGTTCCGAAATCTGGCGCGACACCGATAACGCGCGCTCCGGCATGTTGCCGTGGGCCTTCGAGCCCGGCATGGGCTTCGAGCGCTGGGTCGATTATGCGCTCGACGTGCCGATGTATTTCATCAAACACGGCGACGAATACGTCGACGTTGCCGGGCAATCGTTCCGCGACCTGCTCGCCGGCAAGCTGCCCGCCATGCCGGGCACCCGCGCCACCATCTCGGATTGGGCGAACCATTTGAGCTCGATCTTTCCCGAGGTGCGGCTCAAGCGCTATCTGGAAATGCGCGGTGCCGACTCGGGGCCGTTGACGAACCTGTTGGCATTGCCGGCCTTTTGGGTCGGCATTTTTTATGATGATGCTTCGCTCGACGCGGCCTGGGACCTGGCCAAGAACTGGACTGCCGAGGAGCGGCAGCAACTGCGCGATGATGTGCCCAGGCTTGGCCTCGCCGCGAAGGTGCGCGGCCGCACGGTCTTCGAGCTTGCCACCGAAGTTCTCAAGTTCTCTCGCTCCGGTCTCGCGCGCCGCAAGCGCCTCGACGTATCGGGTCAGGATGAAGGCCGCTTTCTCGAGGTGCTGGAGGATCGCCTTGCTCGCGGCACCACGTCGGCTCAGGAGCTATTGGCCCAATACAACGGGCCGTGGCGCGGCTCAGTCGATCCGATCTATACGGAAGACGCGTATTGACCGGTCATTTGGGGGCCGGCCAACGGCCGGAGCCCGAAATCCATAGTCACTATTCGCACAGGTTCTGCACAGTATCGGGTTATGGATTCCGGACTCGCCGCTTGCGCGGCGATCCGGAGTGACGGCAGCCTAATCGATCCCATAAAGCCGCTTGGCTTCGTCGAGCGCTGCGGCGCAAGCGGCCGCGTCGCCCGCCACATCAGCCTTGCGCGCGCGGCCGAGCGCCGCAGTGGCGTCCGCATTCGCCTTGCTGAGCGCATTCTCGACCCAGCCGGGCGTCGGCTGGTGATGGAGCTGGGCGCCCACCGTCTGCTGCGCGCTGGGCTGTCCGGCGCCCGAGGGCGACGGGGTTGCCTGCGACTGTTGGATCTGTTGCTCGAAGTCGGCGATTTGTTTGGTGCACGGGCCGGCCTGGGCGGCCGCGCTTACCAACAGCGCCGCACCTGCTAGCGCCGTAATGCTCGACCGATCCACGACCAAACTCCTTACAAAGGGGCACGCACCACTATCGCCGCGCAACCTCGCACCCGCGACCCCCAATCCATATGTTCCCATATTTCTATATCACCGGCGGCGAAAACAGAATGGCGTTGAACGCAAGCCTTACCCGGGCTAACGGCAATTGAACCGATCCCACCGCAGGCCACGGCTTTCCTATGGCATCTTTGGTCAATGCCGCGCTTTGTGTGATTGTCGCGACCGCGATCTGGTCGTTGCTGGGTTACGCGGTCGCCCGCCATCTGTTTCCCCGCGCGCTCGCCGTGGGCGCGGCGCCGGTACTCGGCTGGGCGCTATCGAGCGCCGCAACGCTGCCCGTGTTCTATCTGATCGGATTTTCGCCGATGGCCGTTATCGGCGCAGCGGCGCTTTGCGTTGTCGCGAGCGCCTTGTCGTTGCTCAGACGACCGCGGGAGGGCGATTCGAGCCAAGCACCGCTGAGGTCCGCGTGGATTATCGCGGCCGCGGCAGCCGCGACGCTGCTCGCGCTCGTGCCGGCCGGTGCGATCGCGCCCAAATTCAGCAGTGCGGGCGTCGATGTCGCTGACGCAATCTTCGACCATTCCAAGATCGCGATCATCGACGCGATGACGCGGCAGCGCTTGCCGCCCATCAACCCGATCTTCGGCGAGGTCGGGGCGACCAGCCGGCTCACCTATTATTATCTCTGGCACTTCAGCGCAGCAGAGGTTGCACTGCCGCTGCGTGTGAGCGGCTGGGAGGCCGACATCGCCCTGACCTGGTTCACAGCTTTTGCGTCGCTCAGCCTGATGATGGGGCTCGCAGCCTGGCTCAGCAAAGACGCGCGCGCAGCGATCCTCGTCGTCGCGCTCGCCGCCGCCGCGTCTTTGCGTGGTCTTGTGAGCTGGATATCGGGTTCCCACGAGCTAATGCCGTTTTTGTCACACGCAAACGGCTTTGCGGGCTGGCTGTTTCAGGCTGCGTGGGGTCCTCAGCATTTGATGTCAGCTGGATGCGTAGTGATGGCGATGCTGCTCGTCGCCCACTATGCGCAACGGCCGAGCGCCGGCATTCTGGTGACTCTGGTGCTGACCGTGGCCGCTGGCTTCGAAAGCTCCACCTATGTGGGTGGCGTGACCCTTGCGATTGCGGCCTTGTTCGCTGCGCCGTTTTTGTTTGCTGGAATCGAACGCGGCAGTCGCATTCGCTTCGCCGCGGCGATGGTCATCGCCGCCGTGCTTGTGGCCTGTCTCGTTGCTCCGTTCGTGGTTGATCAGTTGGCCGCGACGGCGGTCCGGGCAGACGCAACGCCGATCGTCATTCGTCCGTTCGCGGTCCTCGGCGAGATGTTTCCGCAAACGGTGCGGCGCGTGCTCGACCTGCCCGCTTATTGGCTCATCGAGCTACCGCTCGAATTCCCCGCGACCTACATCGCGGGTACGATTGCGCTCGTCCTCGCTCTGCGCAGCGCTTTGTCGTCGCTGGAAAAGGCCGCACTGGTCGCAATCGCCGCTCTGGCATCAGCCGGCCTTGTCGGCTCCTGGCTTTTGGCCAGCACCCTTGGCGACGTCAACGATCTGGGCCTGCGCGCGGTTCTGCCGGCGGCCATGATCCTCATCACTGCTGCTGCGGCCGGAATGTTGCGCGCACCGCGGCCCGTGCTCATTGTCGGCTGTGCGTTCGGCGGCCTCGTTCTCAGCCTGCCCGCGACCGAACAGATGATCCGCTACAACCTGACGGGCGACACGGCCCCGGACGGCGCGGTCTTCGCGCAATCGCCGCAATTGTGGGACGCGGTGCGCCGTTACGCGAGCCCCACTGACCGTGTGGCCAACAATCCATTGTATCTGCAAGACCTGACACCCTGGCCGGTGAATCTCTCCTGGGCCTTGCTGGCCAATCGGAGTTCGTGCTTCGCCGGCCGCGAATTGGCGCTGGCGTTTGTGCCTTTGCCTGCTGCGCGCCGTGAAGCGATCAGCAAACAATTCATCCGTATCTTCGATGGCGAGGCCACGCCGGAAGACGTGCGCGAGATGGCCAAGACATACGGATGTGATGTCGTCGTGGTCGTGCCGCAGGACAAGGCGTGGAATGACGATCCGTTCGTCCTTAGTCTCGACTATCGCTTGGCCGAGAGCCGCCAGGGCCGGTGGCGGATTTACGTGCGGCGGTAAACGCCCGCTTGCGAGAACGTCAAATCCCCGCGAACCAATTAAAGCCACGTTCGCTCCAGTAGGTCTCGCGGAAGTCGTTACTGACTTCGATCGCCTTGACCCACTTCGCGTTCTTGTAGCCGAGCTTTGTGGATGTGCGTAGCCGCAGCGGAAATCCAAACGGGTCGGTGATCGGGGCGCCCGCATATTTGGTGGCGAGAATGGTCTGCGGGTGCAACGCGGTCGCCATGTCGATGCTTTCGGTGTAGTCGTCGTTGCAGATGAAATAGACGTATTTCGCGGTGAGATCGGCACCGATGCGCTCGAAGAAGGCGCGCAGGTTGGGGCCCGACCACTGGCCGATGTAATCCCAACCCTCGACGCAGATGTGGCGGATGATGATTTCTTGCTCGGGGAACTGGTAGATCTGCTCAGCGGTCCAGGGCCGTTTGTCGGAGATCAGTCCAGCCAATTCCAGTTTCCAGGTCCCGCCGTCGATCGGTTGAACATCCTCGATACCGTAATAGGCGTTGAAGCGCGGCGGCTTGACGACCTGCGAGGGACTAAAGGTCGGCGCCAGGTGTTGCTTCCGGAAGAGAAACTCCTGCACGCCATCGTTCCATGATGACACCGCGCGCAGCGCGCTTTGCACCGAGGGCTCTTCGCTTACGTCACAGCCGGTCAACAGCGTGAGCGCGCCGAGGCTGATGGCGCCGCGCAACACGTTACGGCGATTGATGTCGTCCACAAGTGCCCGATTGGCCGTAAGCACATCCTGGTCGATTGGCCTTTGCGGCCGGAAGATCGATGGCGTGCGCGTTCGGATGGTCATCGTATCACCGCGTCAATGCGTTGGTTCGTTTGTTGAGCCGGGAGGAGGAGAGTTCACAACAGGAGTCTCTTCAACGGGCGGCTCCGCGGTAGCCGCTGCTGGCGGTGGTTCGGGTGCCGGCGCTGTTTCCAGCTTAGGCATTGGCTCGGGCAGGGGAGCCAGGGCTGAAGCCGGCATCGGCGCGGACACTGGCTCTGCGGCAAGTACCGCGGTGCCGTTCACCACAGGACCGCCCGTCACCATGGCAACGAGAGTCTGTGGCACCAGCAGCGCCAGCGACACATGCACGACGATGAAGCCCACGATCGCCGCCATGCACAGGAAGTGGATCACCCGGATAGTCTGAAAATTGTAAAACAGGCTTGCGAGCTCAGAGAATTGCACCGGCTTCCACAAACACAGGCCGGTAATCACGATGAGAATGCCGATGAGGATCACGCCGAGATAAAGAATTTTCTGCACCGCGTTGTAGACCGTGAGGTCATCGTGGCCGAGGCGAAAGTGCAGCGCATCGTTGACAGTCGCGAGAAGCTCGCTGAGCGTTATAGGAAACAGCTTTTGCCGAAATCGTCCGGTGGCGATGCCGTAAGTCAGATAGGCAATGCCGTTGAGCACGAAAATCCACATTCCAAAGAAATGCCATTGCAGGCCGTACTGCGCCCATATGCCGATCACGACGGCGTCGGGGAAATGCAGCCAGCCGAGTATCACGTCGTCGTTGTAGATCTTCCAGCCGCTACCGATCATGATGAAAATGGCGACCGCGTTGATCCAGTGCATGATGCGCAGCGGCAGCGGATGCAGGCGCTGCTCGCTGGGTGCAATTGACGTGATGGCCGCCGTTGACATCTAAAAAATCCCTGGTCGCAAGTCTCGTGTAGGCGAAGACATGCAGACGAAATGTCCGCCAGCGCTGTCGGCAAATAACGGAGGCGCGAGCGTCATTCCCCGCATTGCTCGCGCGGCCACCGGACAGTACGGTTGTAAAAAATCGTTCGCAAGCACGGCACCTTCACAAATTCGCGTGGTGTTTTTGAACTGGGAGAATCGCCAGATGATTTGCGCAAAGAAAATCTCGATCGCGGCGCTGGCTTTGGTGCTCGCTCGGGCAATCGGCTTGGCGGCTGAGGCGACCACGGCTACTCCGTCGCCAATGTTGGCCCAAGCCATGGTGCCGCCGACCGGCATGATGGATGCAAAACATCCGATGCCGATGAAGGAGCGTATGCTCAAGCGCTTTCCGCAGCCGGTGCGCGTCGGCGACCTCATCGGGCTACCGATGCTCAACGAGAATTCCTCGACGCTGGGCCACGTCCGGCAAGTCGTGCGCACCCCGCAGGGCAACGTCGAACTGATCGTTTCGTACAGCAGATTTTGGGGTTGGTTCGGGCGTCCGGTCGCGGTGCCACTCGAAGTCGTCGGCATCGCGGGCCGGCAATTGGTGTCGCTCGACATGGACCCGAGCGAGTACGCCAGCGCGCCCACGTGGCGGGCAAAAGACGCAATCGCACTGCCGAACGACGCGACCATCCGCATTGCGCTCGCTCGCAGCTGAGCGATCACGAGTTGGTGAAGGGAATAACTTTTTGGTGTTTGGCGGCTTGTAAGGATTGATTGGCTCTTTTCGCAGCCCTCTGCCAATCAATAGTTATTGCGTTGTTGCAGATCTCATTGGGTCCGGATGGGGGCGTCGTATGGATCATGCAAATCGATTCGACCGCGCCACCGACTCAATAGTCGCAGACGAAAACAATCATTCGCCCTCGCACGCCGCGGCGGCGACATGCGGCATTGCGGTGATGGCCAAGGCTTCGGCGCCGGGCCGCGCCAAGACGCGGCTCGTTCCGCCGCTGAGCTACGATGAAGCCGCCGCGCTCAACACCGCGTTCCTGCAAGACGTCACCGACAACACGCTCCTGGCCGCACACCACGCCGCGCCGGGCGCCGGCATCGCGGCTTACGCAGCTTACGGACCGCCTGGATCGGAAGACTTTTTCCGCCGCAACTTCTCAACATCCATCGGATTGATTCCCGCGTGGCTGCCGAATTTCGGCGATTGCCTATACCACACCATCAGCGAAATTTTTGTGCGCGGTCACGCGTCCGCTGTGGTGCTCAACTCGGACAGCCCCACTTTGCCGACCGCGCTCCTCAACGAGACCGCCGAGATATTGGCACAGCCGGGCGACCGCGCGGTGCTCGGGCCGTCGGATGACGGCGGCTACTATCTCCTCGGCCTGAAGGCGCCGCACCGCCGCATGTTCGACGACATCGCCTGGAGCACCGAGTGCGTTGCCGAACAGACGCTCGAACGCGCACGCGAGATCAAGCTCGACGTGCATCTCTTGCCCGAATGGTACGACGTAGACGACATCGACTGCCTGCGCCGGCTGCACGGCGAGCTGCATCGATCTGAGCTGGCGAGCGGGCTTGCCGATGCGCACAAGTTGCGGCCGCACCACGCGCGTCACACGGCGGCCTTGCTTAACCGGCTTTGGCCAGACGGCGACTTTGACTGTAGCAAAGAAGACACTGTGCGGCTTGAGAGGAAGCGCGCGTAAGCTGCGCGACGATCAGGACCAAAAGGCCCGGGACCCTATGGACAGCGCGGCATCACATCAGGCGGTCGATCCTCAGCGCTACTTCGAGAGCGTCGAGACCGACAGCGATTTGCCCGAGCACGAGCCGGTCTGTCTCTATCTGGAGACGACCAACCGCTGCAATCTGCTGTGCACGACCTGTCCGCGCACCTATGAGGAACTCGAGCCTCCGGCCGACATGAGCTGGGAGCTGTTCACCTCGATCGTCGATCAGATAAAGCGGCTTAATCGCGCGGTTCTGCACGGCGTCGGCGAGCCGATGCTGGTGAAGAACCTGCCACGCATGGTGCGTTATCTGAAAGACCGCGGCACCTACGTGCTGTTCAACACCAACGGCACGGTGCTCAACGAGCGCAACGGCCGCGCGCTGGTCGCCGCCGGGCTCGACGAGCTGCGCGTCTCCTTCGACGCGGCCAACGCCGAAAGCTATAAGGCGATCCGCGGCAAGAATTATTTCAACCGCATCCTGAAGAACGTCCGCGCCTTTCGTGAGCTGCAGGACAGCGAAGGCCACGACAAGCCACGGGTGTCAGCGTGGCTCACCGGCTTGCGGGAGACCGTCGAGGAGCTTCCGGATTTCGTCCGGCTCGCTGCCGAGACCGGCATCAAGGAAGTTCATCTGCAGCGGTTGGTCTTTTTCACGCAGAACGCGATCGGCTTGGCGCGGCCGGATCAGGCGCTGTACGAGCGGCTTTCCGGTGAGGAAGCCGCCCATATCGATCGCGCGACCGAACTCGCCAAATCGCTCGGCATTACGTTTTCCGCTTCGGGCGGCGCCTCCGAGCCCGGCATGAGTCTGAAACGGCAGGACGACGGTTCGCCCTGGTCGCTGTGCCGGCGGCCGTGGACGGTCATGTACTTCACCGCCAATGGGCGCGCGTTGCCGTGCTGCATCGCGCCGTTCTCCCAGCGCGGTTATGAAAATTACACGCTCGGCGACGCCACGCAGCAGACGTTGCGCGAAATTTGGACCGGGCCGGCCTATCGGGATTTCCGCAGGGCCCTCAAGTCCAACAAGCCGCTGGACGCGTGCGCGAGCTGCGGGCTGCGGTGGAGCCTCTGACATGCCGCCGGAGACGGCCGGCGTCACCGTCGTCATTCCCACTTTCAATGAAGAGGAATCGATCGGGGCGGTCGTCGCCGAACTGCCACGCGCAGTGGTCACGCGCGTGATCGTTGCCGACGGCAGTAGCACCGACGGCACGCGAGAGTGCGCGCGCAAGGCTGGCGCCGAGGTGATCGGTGTCGGCCGCGGCTACGGGCTTGCGTGCCTTGCTGGCGCGCAGGCGGCCGAGGATGACGACATTATCGTCTTCATGGATGGCGACGGTGCCGACGATCCCGCCGCTATTGCGGGTTTGGTCGAACCGATCCGCGCCGGCGAATACGACTTCGTCATCGCCTCACGCGCCCAGGGCGAACGAGAGCCGGGCAGCATGGCCGCGCATCAGCTTCTCGCCGGCCTCCTTGCCGGTTGGCTCACGGGGCTGCTCTACGGTGTGCGCTACACGGACATGTGCGCGTTTCGCGCCATTCGCCGCGATACGTTGCTCAAGCTCGGCATGCGCGAAATGACTTACGGGTGGAATCTGGAAATGCAGATGCGGGTCGCGCGCGCCGGCTTGCGCGTGCTGGAAAAGCCAGTCGCCTATCGCCGGCGGCTAGGCGGCGAGTCCAAGGTTGCAGGTTCGCTACGCGGCTCGATCAAGGCCGGGCTGCGCATCATGACGACCTTTGCGCGCGTTGCTCTTGAACCTATCCACACGCGTGCAACTTCATAAATGCTGTCCCCAAGCCAAGGGAGAGCGCGACATGAGGGATCATGACAGCTTTGGCAACTTGCCTGTATGCTTGGCGACGGCCGGATACCCTTTCGAGGTGATTCCATGAGCAATCGCGACCACACGCGCGCGCCGTTGTCGCGCCGCCGCTTCCTGAAAAATTCCGCGTTCGCTGCCGGAGCGTTGGCCGGGCCGGCTGCGCCCATACGGGTACGGGCCCAAAGCCCGCTCAAGGCAGTGTCGATGATGATGGATTGGGTCTATCAGGGCCCCAACGTCGGCTTCATGTTGGCGCGCGACAAAGGGTACTATCGCGAAGCCGGTCTCGACGTCACGCTCACGGCCGGAAAGGGTTCGGGCAGCACCGCGCAACTCGTGGCCAGCAAGGCCGCCCAGTTTGGTTTCGCTGACGGCTATGTGGTCGGCAACGGCGTTGCCAAGGGCATGGGCATCAAGACCGTCGGCAGTATCTACCGGCGCAATCCGGCCGCCTGCATGGTCTTCGCCGATTCCGACATCAATACACCGAAGGATCTTGTCGGCAAAACCGTCGCCATAACCGCCGGCAGCGCGCAATTCCAGCAGTGGCCGGCTTTCCTTAAGGGTGCCGGCGTTGATGAATCCAAAATTCAGGTGGTCAACGTCGATCCGGCGGGCGTCGGCGCCGCGCTGCTCAACAATAAAGTCGACGCCATATGCGGCTTCGGCCAGGGGTATGTGCCGGGTATCGAAATCCGCGGTAAGAAGGAAGTGCGCATCTTCTGGTTCGCAGATTACGGCGTCACGGTGGTGTCCAACGGCATCATCGTGCACGACGACCTTCTCAAGAGTGATCCCGAGCTTGTGCGCGCATTCGTGGCGCCGACCATAAAGGGCTTTCTGTACGGGCGTCAGCATCCGGATGAAGCCGCCGAGACGGTGAAGAAATATCTGGAGACCGTCGACCTGGCGATCACCAAGCGCGAGTTCGAGTTGTCCTGGAAAACCTGGGTGACACCCAACACCAAGGGCAAGCCGCTCGGCTGGGGTTCCGAGGCCGACTGGAGCAGCACTGTCGACGTGCTCAAGCAATACGGCGGCGTGGCTTCGCCGCCCTCGGTGAGCGCGCTTTATACCAACGACTTCGTGCCAACCGGCGCCGAGTTCGTGCCGCCGCAGGAGAGTTGAGCGGCTGCAGCCGCTCGCGCGACAAACCCGCCCAACGGTCTAAGCGTGGCATGCGTCTTGCTGCTTTGCCCACAGGACGGCCCTGACAGCGCGGGCGGCTCGCCTGTATCCTGTCAGCATGCCGGAGCAACGAACCTTGAGCGATAACCTTGGAGATCGATTATGAACCTGCATAACTTTCGGCGCGTTCCGGTATCCCGCCGACGCTTTCTTACGACCTCGGCGTTGGCTGCGGGGGCGCTCGCCGCGCCGGCCATTTGGTCTCGCGGGCGCGCGGCGGACCTTAAGCCGGTGACGCTGACTCTCGATTGGCTTTTCCAGGGTCCTAACGCGGGTTTCCTGGTGGCCCAGGACAAGGGCTTTTATCGCGACGCTGGCCTCGACGTTACCATTGTGCCCGGCAAAGGGTCGGGTACCACCGCGCAGCTCGTCGGCAGCAAGGCGACCCAGATCGGTTTCTCTGACGGCTTTGTGGTCGGCAACAGCATCTCCAAGGGCATGGAGATCAAAACCGTTGGCAGCATTTATCGGCGTGGCCCTGCCGCCATCATGGTGCTTGCCGAGTCGGCCATCCAGATGCCGAAGGATCTCGAAGGCAAAACCCTGGCGATGACTGCGGGCAGTGCGCAATTTCAACAATGGCCTGCCTTCTGCAAAGGCGCGGGCATCGATGCCTCGAAGGTCAATATGGTCAACATCGATCCCGCGGGCGTCGGTCCGGCGCTGGTCAGCGGCAAAGCTGATGCCATTGGCGGATACGTGTTCAGCTACGCACCGAGCATCCAAGTCCGCGGCAAAAAGGAGCTGCGTCTCTTCTGGTTTGCCGATTCCGGCGTGACCGTCGTCTCAAACGGTGTCATCGTGCATCAGGATACGCTCAAGAGCGATCCCGATCTCATTCGCGCCTTCGTTCCAGCGGCGATCAAAGGCTTCATCTACGGCCGGCAGAACATGGACGAAGCGATCGCCATCGTGAAAAAGTTCGACCCTACGGCCATGGCGGAAGTTACCAAGCTTGAACTCGAACAGTCGTGGAAGACGTGGGTGACACCGAACACCAAGGGTAAGCCGCTTGGCTGGGGTTCGGACGCGGACTGGGCCGCCACCGTGCAGGTCCTCAAGCAATATGGAGGCGTCACGGCTCCGCTGGAGCCCAGTCAGATTTACACTAATGAGTTTGTGCCCACCGGCGCCGAGTACGTACCGCCGCAAGAGAGCTGAGCACTAGATCTAAGCACTGCAGCCGCGTGCTCGCGCGGCCATTTTCTTACGCTACGTCGCGGTGAATTTGCTCCAAGGCACTTCATCCGATACGTTCGCCAGCTGCACGTCTGGGAACGGCAAAAGCGTGAAGTAACAAGAAGCCGGTGCAGGCTAGATCGGCGCGAGCCTGCTACGCAGGGTGGATGCGCGCTACCTCTTCGGACACGGCAGAACTAGGCGGGCGGTGTCGGTCCGCTGGGAGGGTGTCAATGCGATGAACTTCGTGAGGCGCGTTTTTCCGATCGCCGCGGCGCTTTTCGTGCTGACGTTTTGGTTCGCTCCACCATCTCTTGGGCAATCGACCGCAGCGGACGAACTGAACCAAGGTGTCATTGAGCTTTATCGGGCGGGAAGATACGCGGAGGCGCTCCCGTTAGCGCAGCAGGTCCTGGCAATGCGCGAGAAGGCGCTTGGGCCCGACCACCCCTCTGTCGCGATGGCGTTGAACGATCTGGCTGGGCTCTACGATCGCCAGGGCCGCTACGCCGAGGCCGAGCCGCTCGACAGGCGGGCATTGGCGATCCGGGAGAAGGCGCTCGGCCCCGAGCATCCCGATGTTGCGCAGTCGCTGCATAATCTGGCTGTGCTCTATCGGAAGCAGGGGCGCTACGCCGAAGCCGAGTCGCTCGAGAAGCGGTCGTTGGCGATCTACGAGAAGGTGCTCGGGCCCGATCATCCCTATGTCGCGACGGCGCTGAATAGTCTGGCAATGCTCCATAAAGAGCAGGGGCGCACCGTCGAGGCCGAGCCGCTCTACCAGCGGGCGCTAGCGATCTACGAGGAGGTGTTTGGGCCCGATAATCCTGCGGTCGCGCAGACGCTGAACGATCTGGCTTTGCTCTATATGGAGCACGGGCGCTACGCCGACGCCGAGCCGCTGTACAAGCGATCGCTGGCGATCATCGAGAAGACCCTCGGGCCTGATCATCCCTATGTCGCGACGGCGCTAAACAATCTGGCTGGGCTTTACGATCGCCAGGGCCGCTACGCCGAAGCCGAGCCCCTCGACAAGCGAGCGCTGGCCATCCGCGAGAAGGCGCTCGGCCCCGAGCATCCCGATGTCGCGCAGTCACTGCGCAATCTAGCTGGGCTCTATCGGAATCAGGGCCGCTACACCGAAGCCGAACCGCTCGACAAGCGAGCCCTGGCGATGATCGAGAAGGCGCTCGGGCCCGATCATCCCTATGTCGCGACGGTGCTAAACAATCTGGCCGAGCTTTACGAGCGCCAGGGCCGTTACGCCGAGGCCGAGCCACTCTACAAGCGGGCGCTGGCGATCCGGGAAAAAGCGCTCAGGCCCGATCACCCTGATGTTGCGGAATCGCTGAACAATCTGGCTGAGCTCTACAGCAGTGAGGGGCGCGCCGCCGAGGCCGAGCCGCTCTACAAGCGGGCGCTGACGATCGACGAGAATTCGCCGCTGCTGGCCGGCCCCTAGGTACGCGGCCAAACAGGCTCCAATTGACCATAGAACCCGCTTCGATGGTGCTTCCTTGCTTCTGCGAAGAAGTTCCTTGGCCTGCCCTGGCGTCTTACCCTAGGCGAGGCGCGGCAAATTGCCGTCAATGTCGCGACCTGCCTGAGATCAAACTCCATTCATCGGCCATTCATGACGTGCAACGTAGCGATTAAGGGACAATAATGTCCAAAAAACCCAAGGAGAGCTTATGTTCAGGATGCTATTGACTGCGGCCACTGTCGCAGCTTGCGTCGCTATAGTGCCTCCGCTCGCTCAAGCACAGACACCACCTGCCAAACCCCCTGCCGCGGCCCCGGCCAAACCAATGGCACCGGCGAAGCATCATGTCTACCGTTGGCGTCATCACCATTGGTATTGGCATCGCCGGCACTGGTGTTAATGGACACCAGATCGAAGCAGGCGATGCTCTCGCCGAGGTGATGCACTTTCGCCGGGATTAAGCAAAATCGGCTCTGAGGCCGCCTTAGTCGGCGGTCTCAACTCTTTCGAGCGGGGTCGCTATCACGATTGACGCGCCTGTCGCTAATGGCGAAGGGCGACCATCGCCGTAAGGACACGAGCTAAAACCCCTTCGGCAACTCATGCGCCCATTTGGCGCGCATGCGCGCGTCAAGTTGTTTGCTCGAGCGCGCAATCACCGGGAACGTCTTCTGCCGATTGAAGGGAATACAGGCGTCGATCACCACACGCGAATTGCGCCGATCCTTTTCCGTGTCATAGCACATGGGATCGAGCGCCGAACTCCAGCCGCCGTGAATGACATCGACCTGGATGCGCGGGTCGCAGCGGGTGCACATCGCCCAGATCACGTCGTTGATGTTGGTGGGATCGATGTCCTCATCGACCACGATGGTCCAGCGATTGCAGTAGGCACCGGCGTGGCAATGGGACGCCACCATGCCGGCCTGCTTGGCGTGTCCGCCGTAAAGCTGTTTGATCGAGATGGTAAGCATGAAGCGGCTGCCGCCGGCTTCGTGCGCCCACACGCCTCTGACTTCTGGAATGCCCGCCGCTTCCAGCTGATTCCACACTGCGCCGCAACGGTACGTGCCGAGGTAAAATGTATTGTCATTCGGCGGCACCGCCGGAATGGCGCCGACGAGGATCGGGTCGTTCCGATGCATCATGGTGGCGATGCGGATGGCCGGCTCCTGCGCGCTGCCGGACGCGTAATACCCAGTCCACTCGCCCAGCGGCCCTTCCTCCACCGTATCGCTCGGATGAATGTAGCCTTCGAAAGCGATCTCGGAATTTGCCGGCACCGGCAGTCCGGTGCGCGGCATATTGATCACTTCGACCGGCTCGCCGAGAATTCCGCCGGCGGCCTCCATTTCATTTTTGCCGTAGGGAATTTCCAGGCCCGCGAGCATCAAATACGCCGGATGCATTCCGGCAACGACAGCTACCGGGCATGGCTGACCCCGGTCGTGATATTTGCCCATGATGATGCGCCCGTGCTTGCCCGGCGACATCATCACTGACGCTAGATCGGACCCGTGGCTCTGCACGCGGTAGCATCCGTAATTAAGCCAGCCCGAGTCCGGATCGCGCATGGCGACCATGCAGCCCGTCCCGATATACGGGCCGCCATCGTGCTCATGCCACACCGGCGTCGGAATTTTTTCGATGTTGATGTCTTTGCCTTCGGAGACGTTCTCGAGCAGCGGGCCGCCATTGACCGGCCGAGGCTGATGCGACGGCGCGTGCTTCATGTAGTTGCGCCACCATTGGATCAGCTCCATTTCGGAGGCCTGCGCCGGCAGCCCAAGGGCGACGTTGATCCGCGGCACTGACGTCAAGACGTTGGCAGCGATGCGATAGCCCTTGGGAAATCCGGGGACATCGTCGAAAAGCAGGGCCGGATTGCCCATCTTGCGCTGATAGATGTCGACAAAGCCGCCGATCTCCTCCTTGGGTTCGGCGCCCTTGATAATCTTCAGCTCTCCGGCGGACTCGACGGCTTTCATCCAATCCCGAAGATCTTTGTTGGCCATTGCGTTGCCTCACCAATTTTTCGCGCCAAATAGGCGCGGATCGTCTTGAATTTCCTCCATTTAGGCAACCCCACGACGCGCTGGACCCAACCCGCAGTAGCGCCAACCCTATGTTTTTCCGCGCATTCCCTGGCACATGTCTTGCTTGACTGGAGCCGCGACAAACGGGTCATGACAGCCCGAGCCACTTGCCTCTATGCTGTCGTCGATGCCGGGCCGCTAATCCTCCCGAGGTGAAGGAGATAAGGTCATGAGCACTCGTGGTTTCCAGCGCGTGTCCCGCCGACGTTTCTTGCAGAAATCCGCTCTGGCCGCGGGAACGCTGGCTTTGCCGCTCGCGCCGTTCCGCGCCCGCGCCGCCAAACAGGTGACGTTGACCCTCGATTGGCTTTATCAGGGCCCTAATGCCGGCTTCCTGGTTGCACACGAGAAGGGTTACTACGTGGACGCCGGATTCGACGTCGCCATCTCCGCCGGTAAGGGATCGGCCAGCACTGCCCAATTGGTTGCCAGCAAGGCAACCCAAGTGGGCTTCGCTGATGGCTTCGTGGTGGCGACTGGCGATGCCAAGGGTATGAACATCAAGACCGTCGGCAGCATTTTCCGACGCAACCCGGCTTCGATCATGTTGTTTGCCGATTCACCTATCAAGACGCCGAAGGATCTTGAGGGCAAAACCATCGGAATCAGCGCGGGCAGCGCGGTCACGCTGCAATTCCCGGCCTTCTGCAAGGGGGCCGGCGTTGACGTATCTAAAGTGCAGGTCGTCAATATCGATCCGACCGGTCTTGGACCGGCGCTTATAACCGGCAAGATCGACGGCATCGGCGGCTATGTATCGAGCTACGTGCCGACCCTCGAGATCCGCGGCAAGAAAGAAGTGCGGATTTTCTGGTTTGCGGACGCGGGTGTCGTGGCGACGTCAAATGGCATCGTCATGCATGATGACCTGGTCAAAAGCGATCCCGACTTCGTTCGTGCTTTCGTGCCCGCAACGCTCAAGGGCTTTCTCTACGGGCGGCAGCACCCGGACGAAGCGATAGCGGCCGTGAAGAAATACCAAGAAACGGTCGATGCGGACATCACCAGGCGCGAGCTGGAAATTTCGTGGAAGCTCTGGCTGACCCCGAATACGATGGGCAAACCGCTAGGCTGGGGCTCCGACGCGGATTGGCATTCCACGATCGACGTGCTTCATCAATACGGGGGCGTGAGCGCCCCCGTTGAGACGAGCCAAGTGTTCACCAACGAATTTGTCCCGACCGGCGCTGACTTCGTGCCGCCGCAAGACGCATAGGTGGTCGCAACAGCGTGAACAAAATTGTCGACCAGGACGAAGCCTATCTGAGCTTTGAAGATCTCTCCAAGGTCTACGCGACGCGTGACGGCGAGGTGCAGGCGCTGGCCGGAATCTCGCTTGCGCAGCGTCGCGGAGAGTTTCTGTCCCTTGTCGGCCCGAGTGGATGCGGAAAGAGCACCTTGATGATGATCGCGGCCGGTCTCGTCCGGCCCTCAAGCGGCGCGGTGCGGGTGCGCGGTCAAAAAGTCGATCGGCCGCGCACCAACATCGGGATCGCGTTTCAAAGCGCGGTGCTGCTGGAATGGCGCACGGCGCTTGGCAACGTCATGCTGCAAGCTGAAGCCCATCGGCTAAACAAGAAGGAGGCGGAGGAGCGCGCTCGAGAGCTTCTCGACTCGGTCGAGCTCGGCGGGTTTGAGGACATGTATCCGCATGAGCTGTCCGGTGGCATGCGCCAGCGGGTTTCGATCTGCCGCGCGCTGATCCACGATCCGGAGCACCTGCTCATGGACGAGCCGTTCGGCGCGCTCGACGCCTTGACCCGCGACCAGCTTGTACTCGACCTCCAGGCGCTGGTGAGCGAGCGGCGCATGTCGGTGTTGTTCATCACTCACAGTATCTCGGAAGCCGTGTTTCTCTCCGACCGCGTCGTCGTCATGACGCCGCGGCCGGGCCGCATCGACCGCATCATCGACATCAAGCTGCCACGGCCGCGCACGCTGGCAATGCGCGAGGCGCCGGAATTCCATGAATATAGCAAGCAGATTTTGGACCTGTTCCTGGCGCGCGGCGTCTTGCGCGAGCACTGAGCCGCTCACACGAGGAGTATGACCATGACGCAAACAGCAGATTCGCTGACTGCGCCGGCCAATACGGCGAGCACCGGACAGGCCGCAACACGCGCTCAGCAACGCCGCGCTCGCGCCCAACGCGACCGCATGGCCGCGCTCGCATATAG
>JASHVC010000523.1 GCA_030039655.1 Xanthobacteraceae bacterium
GGCTGAGCGCTACCGCTGCGATCAAGGCCGCCTTGGCCGATCCCACCGTGTTGATGGTCAACCGCAACGCGGGTTCGGGCACCCGCGTCCTCGTCGATGGATTGCTCTCTGGTGCACGGCCCACGGGTTATCCCAATCAGCCGCGCTCGCACAACGCCGTGGCCGCGGCCATCGCGCAAAACCGGGCCGACTGGGGCGTTGCGATCGAGCCGGTCGCGAAAATGTACGGATTGGCTTTCCTGCCGATCGCGCCGGAGGAATACGACTTTCTGCTGCGCGAAGACCGACGCGATCGGCCCGCCGTCCAGGTGTTCCTTGCCTTATTGCACGACCAGCCGACCCGCGCGCGCATCCGCGCGCTGGGCATGGAACCGGCCGGCGAATAGTCCATATAATGTGGCGATGCGAATTATTGGTCTCGCGGGCTGGAGCGGTTCCGGCAAGACCACGCTGGTCACAAGTGTGATTCCAGTGCTGGTTCGCCGCGGCCTGAAAGTGGCGACCGTCAAGCACGCGCACCATGAATTCGACATCGACCAGCCAGGCAAAGATTCGTGGCAGCACCGGCAAGCGGGCGCCAGCGAGGTGGCCATCGTGTCGAGCCGGCGCTGGGCGATCGTCCACGAGCTGGGTCAGGAACCTGAGCCGCCGCTTGCTGATATTTTAGCGAAGCTCAGCCCGGTCGATCTGGTGGTGGTGGAGGGGTTCAAGCGCCACGCCCATCCGAAGCTCGAGGTCTTTCGCGTCGCGGTGGGCAAGCCACTGTTGCATCCCGACGATGATTGCATCGTCGCGGTCGCCACCGACGCGCCGCTGCCAGAAGTGGCCGTGCCGGTTCTCATGCTCGACGACATTGAGGGCATCGCCAACGTGCTGCAGGCCGAGGCGTTGCCGCGTGACTTGATCGGGCCGTCACTGGAGAAGGCGTGATGGCGCAGCTCAGCGACGACTGTTTCGCTTTCTCGGGTCCGCTCATGCCCATTGCCGACGCGGAGCGCCTGATCGCCGAGCGCGTTGTGCCGATCGGCGGCAGCGAAACAGTGACGCTACGGGAGGCAGCCGGCCGCGTGCTCGCGCAAGACATCTTTGCTCCGATCAATCTGCCACCGTTCGATAATTCCGCCGTCGACGGCTATGCGGTGCGCGCCGCCGATCTGAAGGGCGAGGGCGAGAGTCGGCTCACAATCGTCGATCGCGTCGCTGCCGGCCACTCCGCTAGTCACTCGTTGAAAGAAGGAGAAGCGGTTAGGATTTTCACCGGTGCGCCGATGCCAGTAGGTGCGGACACGGTTTTCATGCAGGAAGATTGTCGCGTCGAGGGCGGCGCGGTCATCGTGCCGCCCGGCTTGAAAAGCGGTTCGAACCGTCGGCTCGCCGGTGAGGACATCCGGGCCGGCGTGGTGGCGCTGCCGGCCGGCCGGCGTCTCGGGGTACAGCATATCGCGCTCGCGGCGGCGCTCGGTTTGACTACGCTCGCGGTACGTCCACGTGTGCGCGTTGCCCTGTTCTCGACCGGGGATGAGATCGTCGAACCGGGAACGATGTTGCCGCGTTCGGCGCTTTACGATTCCAATCGTTATCTGCTCGCCGGTCTTATCGAGCGCTTTGGCGCCGAGGTCACAGACCTCGGCATTCTCAGCGACGATCCAAAAGGTCTGGCGCGGGCCATCGCCGCGGCGGCGATTGACCACGACCTCGTTCTGACTTCGGGCGGAGTGTCGACCGGGGAAGCGGACCACGTCCGCGCCGTCATCGACCGTATTGGCCGCATCGTGTTCTGGCGGCTGGCGATCAAGCCCGGCCGGCCGGTCGCGATGGGCGTCATTCGCGGCGGCAATAGCAACGACGGTGCAGCCTTCGTGGGTCTGCCGGGAAATCCGGTAGCGGTATTCGTCACCTTCGTACGCGTGGTGCGCCCACTGCTGCTGCGGCTCGCCGGTGCACTGCCCGAGCCTTTGATCGCGCTGCCGGCGCGCGCGGCCTTCTCCTACGAGAAGCGCAAGGGCCGGCGCGAATATGTCCGTGTGGCATTGCGGCCGGCGTCGGATGGCGCCGTCGAGGCAATCAAATTTGAGCAGGATGGCGCCGGCGTTCTCACCTCGCTCACCGAAACCGACGGCCTGGCTGAGTTGACAGAGGACGTAACTAAGGTTGAGCCAGGCGCGACCGTCGGCTTTCTCTCTTATGCGTCGTTAGTCGGTTAGGGCGCTAAGCGTCCGGGTATTGCTTCGCGATCTCTTCGGCGCGCGCGGCGTCCTCGGGCGTATTGACGTTGAAGAAAGGATCGACGGGTGTGTCCGGCCAGTTGGCCAAAGCGACGCCATGCCGTTCGGTCCATATCTCGATCTTGCGCAAGCCTTCATGCAGCAGCGCGTGGCGCAAATCCTCTCGCAGTGAAACCGGCCAGAGACCGGCAACAGGATGTCGCCATTCGCCCGAACGCGCACAGGCGAGCGGCAGGGCGGCGACCGCGCGCGCTTGGTGCAGGCGCGCCACGAGATCTTTGGGAAGAAACGGACAGTCGCCGGGGACGCTGGCCAACCATTCGCAATCAGGAACGTTCGCCGCTGTCCAATCGAGCCCGGCCAAAACGCCGGCCAGCGGACCGGCGAAATCCGGAATGGTGTCCGCCACCACCGTAAGGCCAATATCGGCAAAGCGCGCTGGGTCGCCGTTGGCATTGATGATGACGCCGATGCACTGCGGCGCGAGGCGCGCGAGGACGCGTTCCAGAATAGTCGCGCCGCCGACTAGAATGCGCGCCTTGTCGCCGCCGCCCATGCGGCGCGCTAGGCCGCCGGCGAGGATGAGGCCGAGGGTGTTGGGTGCCTCGGCCATGATCAAACGATGACAGCCTCAATCATCATGCACCGCGGCTTTGCGCCGGTGCTTCGCGCTCTCTTCTTCCACATAGGCGAGGTCTTGATCGAAGACGATGCGGTCTTCACCGGCGAGCGCGATAAAACGCTTGCCCCGGGCGCGGCCGATCAGCGTCAGATGAGCCTTGCGCGCCAGCTCCACTCCCCAGGCGGTGAAACCCGAGCGCGAGATGAGGATCGGAATGCCCATACGCACGGTCTTGATCACCATCTCGGAGGTCAGTCGGCCGGTCGTGTAAAAGATTTTATCCGCTGCACTTACGCGATGCTTGAACATCCACCCGGCAATTTTGTCGACTGCGTTATGGCGCCCGACGTCCTCCATATAGACCAGCGGGCGATCCTTCACCGCGAGCACGCAGCCATGAATGGCGCCGGCCTCCAGATACAGCGAAGGCGTGGTGTTGACCTTGTGCGTGAGCGCATAGAGCCACGAGGTGCGCAATTCCGCCGGCGGCAGCGTGACGTTCTCTAGCGCCTCCATGAGGTCACCAAACACTGTGCCTTGGGCGCAGCCCGAGGTCTGCACTTTCTTCTTCAGCTTCTTTTCGTAGTTGGTCTTGCGCCTGGTGCGCACGACAACTACCGATATTTCCTCGTCGTAATCGACGCCGGTGACGACATCATCGGGCTTTAACATGTTCTGATTGAGTAGATAACCGAGCGCGAGATATTCGGGATGATCGTTGATGGTCATTGCCGTCACGATCTCCTGCGAATTGAGGAAGATCGTGAGTGCGCGCTCGACCGTCACCGACGTCTCTATTTCTGCACCGGTCTGGTCAACGCCACTGACCCGCTCCGTCAAGCGCGGATCATGCGGGTCGGGGCGGATCAGATAATCGTCTTCGGGCGAAGCCATGCCTTAATGTAGGGTGGTGGCGGGTCTAGCGAAAGCACACCTGTGAGAGGGCCTGGTCCTTGGGGCGTCAAAAAGGTTCCCAGGCCTACTCGGCCCAGTCGGGGAGGAATGCGCTGCCACCGGTCGCCGGGTCGTCGAGCTGCTCGACCGGAGCGCCGTAAAGCTCTTCAAGGGCGGTGCGGGTCAGCACGGCGCTCGCGGCCCCGTCGGCGATTCGGGCACCATCGCGGATCAAATAGGCGCGGTCGGCGGCACGCAAGGCGTGATTAGGATCGTGCGTGGTGAACATGACACCAAGGCCTGCCATTGCGAGCGCGCGAATTTCGCGCAGCACCTTGCCTTGGTTGCCGAAGTCGAGGCTCGAAGTGGGCTCGTCGAGCACGACGAATTGCGGCTCTTGGGCGAGCGCCCGTGCCAGCAAGACGAGCTGGCGCTCGCCGCCGGAGATCATCGTATAGGGCCGGGCGGCAAGCCCTGCGATGCCCAGCCGGTCGAGCGATTGCGCTACGGCGGCGTGGTCCGCGGTGGTGGGCCGACCGAGTAGACCGCCATGGGCGCTACGCCCCATAAGTACGACCGTCTCTACCGGAAAGGCGAAGGTTGCGACGTGGACCTGGGGCACATAGGCGATGAGCCGCGCCCGCTCGCGGAGGCTGAACCTCGACAGCACACGGCCGCCGAGCCTGATCTCGCCCTGGTGCGGGGCAATCAGTCCGAGTAGCGTTTTGAGCAGTGTGGTTTTGCCGCCTCCGTTGGGGCCAAGCAGAGCCAGTACCTCGCCGGTCCCCAGCGCCACGTCGAGCTCACGCCCGACGACCCGGTCACGATACCCAATGGTGAGCCCGCGGCCTTCGAGCTTCATGACCGATGTCCTTGATGACACAGCATTGTCGCAAACGGGAGCGAATTTGAGCAAGGAACCTGTCTGGGCCATGCTGACGGCGCCCACGGCCCGGGGGCGTTCTGGCTGGTAGCAGCGGCGTGATGACGCAGGCTACGTGCCCGCACTTTGGATAGTCTCTCCCGGAACATCGGCGGGTACCGGGGGCTGTTTTCCCGCGAACTGTCCGATCGAGAGGGGGGACACATGACGGCCGGGATACCCGTGGCGAGCGCCAAAGCGCTTGCCCGGTGGGTGACAGTTACGTCCCGCACAAGCGGGGCAGCCTTGATTGGGCGATTCCAATCGCGGCGCCTGTTCGTCGACCCGTTTGATTTGGCAGCGGTGGCCCTTTTCGGCCTGTTGATTATCCTCGTCCTCACGACATTCGGCGATTACGCGATCTCCAACGATGAAGAGGTCCAGCAGCGCTACGGCGAACTTATCGTCGCTTACTACGGGAGCTCCTTTGCGGATCAGGGGCTGTTCCACTTCAGAAACCTCTACCTCTATGGGGGCCTTTTCGACGTCGTTGCGGTTGGCCTCGAAAGAATACTTCCGCTCGACATCTATGCGGTCCGCCATGTGCTGTCGGCCCTGACGGGTGTCGGAGGCATCGTTGCCGTCTGGGCGACGGCGCGCGCCATTGCCGGATCGCGGGCCGGTTTGCTGGCAGCGGCAGCGCTTGCGCTCTGCGGCATATGGTACGGGGCGATGTTCAATCATACCAAGGACATCCCCTTCGCGTCCGCGATGATGGGCGCGACCTATTTTCTGCTCCTGATCGGACGGGAGTTGCCGCGCCCACGCTGGGGGCTGGTGCTGGTGTTCGGTTTGCTGTGCGGCTGTGCGCTTGGGATTCGCGTGCTCGGCCTTTTTCTGTTCGGCTATGCCGGGCTCATGATCCTCGCCTATGCGCTGATGGGGCTGGGTGGATCGCGGCGTAACGTACTGGCATTCATCGGACGCTCAGTGCTTGCGCTCGCACCTAGCCTCCTGGTTGCCTACACGATCATGGTTGCGGCATGGCCGTGGGCCGGTTTGGCGCCGCTTAACCCGCTGCGAGCCCTATTCGATTTTGACGATTTCAATTATCCAATTCGGACGCTCTTGTGGGGTCGCATTTACATGATGGGCGATGTCCCGCGCTGGTACGAGCCGACTTACGTCCTCATCAAGCTCACGCTGCCGCTCTTGGTCGGCGCGTGCCTCTCGCTGATCCTTGCGACGAGGCCGCGGCGTGGCGGTGCGGTCGTCAGCAAGCTTTGGCGCACGGAAGTCGCGCTAGTGGCGCTCGCGGCACTCTTTCCTTTGATCGGCGACGTCGTGGTGCGTGGACCGGCGTTTTCGGGCATGCGGCATGTTTTGTTCACGGTGCCGCCGATTGCCGTGCTGGCGGGCGTGGGCTTGAATAGCGCGCTCCGGCGCCTGGAAAGCGTAGGTCGGCTCGCAGCGGCTGCGGGATTAGCTATCTTGGTGGCAGGCTTTGGTTGGGACGCCTCGTCGCTCTACCGTCTGCATCCCGACGAGTATTTGTTTTTCAACCCATTGGTCGGCGGCCTGGCCGGCGCTTCCCGACGTTACGACACCGACTATTGGGTCAATATCATGCCGGAGGCGGTGGGAGACCTAGAACACTACCTGGATCAGACCGATAGAGTGCATGGCAAGTCGTACCGGCGTTATCTGGTCGTGGTCTGCGGCGAGCGCTTGCCGTTCGAGAAGGTCGCTGACTCGCGACTCGTTTGGACGAAGGA
Source organism: Xanthobacteraceae bacterium (assembly GCA_030039655.1). The sequence goes on from JASHVC010000523.1 coordinate 6,379, forward strand.
TCAAAAGAGCGCCGATTTTTTTATCGCGCCGACACAGGCGAACTGCGATCATGCGATCGACGGTCGAGTCGTCGCAACTGTTGAGCGGCTCGGTGTACCGATTGGGGTGGTAAAGGAGCTGAATCCCAAGGCCCAGCCGAGTCTAGCGAACACGCAGCCGGTTGTCCCAACCAACCCGATTCGCTGAGACAGTGCGCCTGCTTTGGAATGTCGGCCGCCGAGACTTTATGACCACGTCCGATGCACACTAGCCAGTAGCCATATAAAAAACGGCGTGCCGACAAACGCGGTGAGGATGCCAAGCGGAATCTCGACGGGCGCCGCGGTGCGGGCGAGCGTGTCGATGAGAAGAAGAAAACCGGCGCCAAGGATGGCTGCGGTCGGGATGAGGCGGGCGAAATCCGGCCCAACCAGCGACCGCGCAAGGTGTGGGACGACGAGACCAACCCAGCCAATCACGCCGGCGGTGGCGACGCTCGCCGAAGTGACCAGGGTGGCTGCTGCAACGATAGCAACGCGCAACGCTCCGGTCGGCACGCCGAGAGCGCGCGCTTCCTCTTCCGGCAACGACATCACATTCATGCGCCAGCGCAGAGCGATCAGCACCAGCGTCCCGACAGCGACCGGCCCAAACACCGGCAGGAGATCATTGACGTTGGTCGCGGCCAGGCTGCCGAGCAGCCAGAACGTGATCGCCGGCAACTGATTGTAGGGATCAGCCAAGTATTTGATCAGGCCGACGCCCGAGCCGAGCAGTGCGCCGATGACTACACCGGTCAGGACTAGCACAAGGATCGGGTCGCGTGCTTGCACGGCCGAGCCGATCATGTAGACGGCGGCGACGGCGGCCAGCCCGCCCGCAAACGCCAGCGCTTCGATACCGCCGACGCCGAGCGAGAAGTAGATCCCGAGTACCGCGCCGAGTGCCGCGCCCGAGGAGGCGCCAAGGATGTCGGGCGACACCAGCGGATTGCGAAAAAGCCCCTGGAAGGCGGTGCCAGAGACTGCAAGCGCGGCGCCGACCAACACTGCTGCGAGTACGCGCGGCCCGCGTACCCGCAACACCACGTCCTGCGCGGCCAGCGGTACATGGCTACTCCGGCCGGTGATCCGTGACGCCAGCACGTCGATCATGTCTTGGAGGCTGACCGGATAGCGGCCCAGCGTGAGTGCCAATAGAAGCCCGGCGAAGAGAATCGCGAGCGCGATGAACAATCCGGGGAGGACGCTCCGGGACAAATGGGTCTTCCTCTTCGGGGTCGCAGTCGAAACGAAGAAGGCCGCAAGGGCGCAAACAAATCAATCCCACGGTGGGACGTATGCCAGCGGCTTGGATTATGGCCATGTCATAGGAACGCCGTGGCCCCAGCCGCCCCGCAGCCGACAAAGTGCAGATGAATGCCTCGATCGATGGGCGCAAGATTGGATCGCGCCGGCTAAATGGGACCGCGGGTCCGTGAAGTGCCTGCCGGGTTGTCAGGAGAAGCCTCGTCGCTATATTGCGGCCATCTCCGCGTTTCCGGAGGGGTGGCCGAGTGGCTGAAGGCGCACGCTTGGAAAGCGTGTATACGGGAAACCGTATCGTGGGTTCGAATCCCACTCCCTCCGCCATGAGGGATTGAAAACACTGATATTTTCGTTGATTTGCGCGGGTTGCCCATGCCACTGCCCATGTCCCGCGGCTCGTTGCAGGGCGGGATTGAGGCGTCGAACCGCAAATTGATCGTGCGGCAGCAGATGTAGTGAAGGGAGACAAAGCGCCCATGAGTGTCAGTTGGGAAATCACGGTGGAGCGGCGCGACGGAACGCGATTGCGGCGCCACGAGACTCATCGAAGCGCTCCGCTGAAGGCGCAGAAGATCACGGTGAAAGACGATCACGGAAAAACCATTCTCGCGGAGATCATCCAATACAAGGCCGGCTCGCCAAGGGGCACCGGGCCCGCTCCCTATCAGGTTACCGTCCGGGAAGTCACCGACTAAATCCGCAATGAGCCGCGCGCCAGCACCGCGTCGTTTCCCGCTGCCGTGGCGAGTTGAAGAAGTCACCGAGAGCTTCTGCATCCGTGACGACAACGGCCAGGCGCTCGCCTACGTCTATTTCGAAGACGAGTCGCAACGGCGGATGAGCATGAAGCGACTGACCAAAGACGAGGCGCGACGGATCGCGGCCAACATCGCCAAGCTGCCGGAGCTGCTGAGGAAGAAATAGGCCGTCGGCGTACTCCTAACCAGGACCAACTCCAGACGCCATCGGCGCGAGCCAATGGACGTAAATCTCATTCACGCTCACCAGCGCAACGAACAGTAAAGTGGTGCTTAGTATCCAGCGCCAGGCGATCAATGGGCCCGTGAAGCCTAAGATGAATGCCGCGACCAAGAGCGACTGCGTGAGTCGAGGCAACGACATGAGTCCTTCCATTAGGTAGCCCAAAAAGGCCCACGAATCACACTTCTCGGACAACGGCCTACACCAAAATAGTGGCGCTGGGACTTTCATACAAAACCACATAAGGACTGCGCACGTAGACACCATGAATATCAAACTGAATGCCACGGTAGCCACGAGCGCCATCATATCCAATCGCGTAACACTTTTTGGAAAAGGTCGACGCATGAAGCCAAAGGTCAATGCGTCAAACAAATACGTTCTTCCCGTTCTTCGCCAATATCCAATGTTGGTGATGCTGAACATCACACAGCCAAGCACAATGTAATTGTGCCACTCCGGCGGGAAGTGAATGGGCGACCAATTGAACAACCACGTTCGCAATGTTGCATAGTGCTCTACAAACCAATGGATCAAAGCGGCCCACTCAACAAGCTGCTTCGTAACATCTACGAGGCCGAGCAAGGCCAAAGCCGTAAGGAAATATTGCCAAGGGTTGCGAAGGGAGACCCACGACCAAAGTTTGGTTTGGTATCGTGTCGCGGGCACGGTGGCCGTTGTCATACCGACTCCAACGAGCGTGGCTGCAACAAAAAATAACGATTATTTACGTTGCTGTATCGGCTCAAACCGAGCAAGCGACATCGCCGAATTTTACACAACAATCGCAGCCCGGTTTGCTGGGA
>JASHVC010000524.1 GCA_030039655.1 Xanthobacteraceae bacterium
TGGTAGCCGCACCAGGATTCGAACCTGGATCACGCCCCAATCTAGGGCTCGCAGGGTATAAGCCTGCCGCTCTGCCGTTGAGCTATGCGGCTGAATTGGTCAGGGTGCGGTGTTCTGCCCACCGGCCTCGGCGTTCCAAGCGCCGAACTCTTCTAGCACGAGCTTCACCCTGTTATTTGGTGCGCACGGCAGGAGTCGAACCCGCATGCCTTCCGGTTCGTAGCCGGCTGCTCATCCATTTGAGCTACGTGCGCGTAATGGAGCCGCCAGCGGGTTCTGACCCCGCGCCACCTGGTTGAGAGCCAAGTATCCTGACCAACTAGACGATGGCGGCAAATAGCTGCGATTAGAAGTATCAAGCCCGCGAGCGTCGGGCGGGGTATGGCTCCCATCGCAGGAATCGAACCTGCCTTATGTCCGGTTAACAGCCGGCCGCGTGCACCTTGCTCGCCTGACGGGAATGTTTGGTGGAGAATCCGGGAGTCGAACCCGGCGCGCCGATCTTGCAAGGATCGGCTGCAGCCCGCTGCCTTCCCCGTGCCTGGTCGTGGTTTCGAGCCACGCTCCCTGCGCCTTCAACGCAGTGCTTTCACCAGATTAGCTTACCAGGCGTTGTTTGGTGCGGATGCCGGTAATCGAAACCGGGCCTGATGAGTGGCGCTCATCTGCTCGACCTTCAAGCTACACCCGCGAGGGCATTTTCCGGAAAAGTGGACACCGGTTTTCCGTAGAAAATGCGAGAGAGAAAGTGGTGGGAAGTGGACGGAATCGAACCTCTTGCCAAAAAGGACTGCGTTTACAGCGCAGCGACGGCACCAGCCTGTCCTTATTTGCACTTCCCGAATTGGCGGAAACGTGAGGCCCTGATCCCCAACGGCGCAAGGCCATCCATCTCGCTTCGAACGAGCGCCGGACTCCTGTCCGGTTACGTTTCCGTATTTGGTGGAAGGCTGAGCGCACGATGCTCATACGCCCGCGGCGTACCATTCGCTCTCCAAGCGATGCCGACACCCTGGTCGGTTAACCTTCCAAAAATTGGTGGAGCGGTGAGGTGTCGATCCCCGCACGTTGCCGTGCCGCGTGTTTTCAAAACCCGCTGCCGAGCTGTCGGCGACCGCTCCGTACTTGGCGTTCCCTGCAGGATTCGAACCTGCTTCCTTCCGCATCGGAGGCGGATGCTCTGCTCCAATGAGCTAAGGGAACAAAGCGAGCTTCATTAGCTGCGAGTCCGTTGGAAACACGCGCCTTTTCACGCCATTCACGGAATCGTTATCAATTCCTGTGAACCTGCGACGGGGTAAACAACACTAAGCCTGCGAGCGTCAGAGGGGGCTGCAATGCCTCCCCGAATGCCTATGCGGCCGGACCGACCGATCCCCCGGTCACATGAGGCGATGATGAGGAGCGGACCATGGACACCCCGACGATGATTGTCTTGTTCGTCATATTTCTCATTTTTCTGTTTGCGGTTTTGGGGAGCTTCTTCACTGTCAACACAGCCCAAGTCGCGGTAATCACGCGATTCGGCAAATTTCTTCGTGTCGCCAATCCCGGCTTGAACTGGAAAGTGCCGTTCATCGATGCCGTCGCCGGCATGATCAGCCTGCGCGTCAATCAGATCAACTTGACGATGGAAACGAAGACCAAAGACAACGTGTTCGTTACCATTCCCATCTCCGTACAAAATCGCGTGCGGCCAGAGAAAGTCTATGACGCGTTCTACAAGCTCGCCAATCCGGTCGAGCAGATTCAATCCTATGTCGAGCAAGTCATTCTCGGCCACGTTCCCGGCATGACGCTGGATGAGGTTTTCGCCAGCCAATCCGGCATCGCGGCGGCGGTGAAGCAGGAACTGGATGCCGACATGGCGACGTTCGGCTTTGAGATCGTCAATGTGCTGGTCACCGATATTGTCCCCGACGCCAAGGTGAAATCGGCGATGAACGACATCAATGCCGCGCAGCGCGAGCAGGTCGCCGCTAACGCCCGCGGCGAGGCCGAGAAGATCCTGGTGGTCAAGAAGGCCGAGGCCGAAGCAGAGAGCAAGGCGCTGCAAGGCAAGGGCATTGCCGATCAGCGTAAGGCCATCATCCAAGGCCTGCAGACTTCGATCGAGCAATTCCGCGGTGTCGTCGGCGACGCGACCACCGCCGAAGTCATGCAGCTGGTGATGGTCACGCAGTATTTCGACACGCTCAAATCCATCGGCGAATTGGACAAGTCGAATACGTTGTTTTTGTCGCATTCGCCTGGGGCCGTGCGCGAGATGTCCGATCAGATCATGCAATCAGTGCTGATCGCCGAGAAGGCGAAGGGATAGATTGGCGCGCCGTGCGGGGAACGATCCCGCCTCGCCGGTTAGACAGACCGGCCGCCTGACCTGATGCGTAACGGCGCATTTATTTGGTGTGCACGGGGCGAGTTGAACGCCCACTGAATGCCGTCTCAGGGCAACGCCTCTGCCAATTGGGCTACGTGCACGCATTGGAGGACACCCCCGGCAACGATCCGGGACCTGACCGGTTAAGAGCCGGCCGCTCTGCCCATTAAGCTAGGTGTCCGTGAACCCCGGAGG
>JASHVC010000525.1 GCA_030039655.1 Xanthobacteraceae bacterium
CCTCCTGTGTGGCGCGGGGCGTCCCGGCCGGGCGTCCGATTGTGGACGAGCATCTGACGGCCAGCAGGAAGCGTCAAGCGGCCCAACGGGCCAGTTATTGCGGCTGAATCCCAGCGCTGACGATGACGTCATGCCACTTCTTGATATCAGCAGCGATCCGGTCGGCAAGTTGTTGGGGCGTGCTTGGGTCCGCCTCGACGCCCAGCTTCGCCAGCGCCTCGACCGCCTCGCTCTCGTGCAAGGCCGCATTCACCTCGGCATTGAGGCGCGCGAGAATCGGGGCGGGCGTGCCAATGGGCGCGTAGATCGCCTGCCAGAGTACCGACTCGTAACCCGGCAAGCCTGACTCGGCGATGGTCGGCACTTCGGGGAGCGCCGGGCTGCGGCGCGCGCCGGTGACCGCGATGGGGCGCAGCTTGCCATCGCGGATGAGTTGCAAGGTCGGCGGGATCGTTCCGAACTGCATATCGACGCGGCCCTCGATGATGTCGAGCACTTCCTGTTCAGAGCCGTGATACGCCACCGGCGTAAGCTGGATATTCGCCATCTTGGCAAACAACACGCCAGCTAGATTGGCCAATGTCGCCGGACCGGCTTCGGCGAAACTCAGCGCGCCCGGCTTTGCCTTCGCGAGCGCGATCAGCCCCTGCACCGTATGAGCAGGCAGGCCCGGATAGGCCGCTAGCACAAACGGCGAGGCGCCGATCATGGATATCGGCGCGAAATCCTTCACCGGATCGTAGGTCGGCTTGGCCATAAGGCTCGGCGAGAGCGCCAGCGTGCTGGTGTTGGCGAGGCCGAGCGTATAGCCATCGGGGGCGGCATGTGCGACCGCCTCGGTGCCGAGATTGCCGCTGGCGCCCGGCCGGTTATCGACCACCAGCGTCTGATGCAGCCGATCGCCGAGCCTTTGCGCGACCAGGCGGGCGACGATGTCGGAACTGCTGCCGGCCGGGAACGGCACGATCAAATGGATTGGCCGATCCGGCCAATCTGCCGCGCGCGCCGCGTTCAGTGCACTCACCGTCGCCGCGATCGCCACTACCGTCAACGCACGCGCGGTGTACCTCATCGCGCACCTCATAGGGTTTTCAGACAACGGCCTCGGCATCCCGCAAGCTCTCGAACAGCGCCGTTCGCAACAAAAACTTCCGCGCCAGCTCCGGATTCTCCGCCGTCCGGCGCAGCTCATCGTGATTGCGTTGCCGCACCGCCGGATCCTGCTCGGCGAGCAGCCGCTTGTTGCGGATGGTTTGCGCCTGCGTGTGCTCGACCGCGACGTGGCGGCGCTGCCGCGCGTAGCGGTCGAGCACCGCGTCGTCGGCCTCCTTGCGCGTAATGGCGATGAGCTTGTCGGCGAGATTGATGGCGTCGTGCACGCCGCTGTTCATGCCCATGGCGCCGATCGGGCTATTCACGTGGGCGGAGTCGCCTGCCAGGATGGCGCGGCCGACGCGGAATTTATCGGCGACGCGCTGATGCACGACATAAAGATTGCTGCCGACAATGTCGAACGGTTTGCCGGTCGGCAAGAAGCGTTGCAGCCGCGCCTGTAACCCCTCGGGCTGCATGATCGTCGCTTCGTCGGTGTTCGGATCTGTCGGGAAGTGGACGCGCCAGCGGTCGGGCGGCCCTCTCCAATGAAACAGGTTCGACCACTCGGCCGGATCTGAAATGTAGTTGCGGTGGGCGTAACCGTGCTTGGTGAAATCGTAGGCCACTTCGATGTTCAGCGTGCGATCGTCGTAGGTGAAACCCTCGAAGGCGATGCCGAGGTCCTTGCGGATAAGACTGCGCGCCCCCTCGCCGCTGACGATATAGCGGCCTTCGATGGCCTCCTCTTCGCCGCCGGCGTTGGTCACATGCGCCACAACGCCATCGGCGTCCTGTTCAAATGAGACAAATTCGGTTCTAAGACGCAAATCGATGTTGGGATGCGCTTTCACCATCTTGAGCGCTTCTTCGACGATCTTGATGCGCTCGCACTGCAGGACGTACGGAAAACGCGTGTCGTTTTTCAGATAGGCGTGATCGAAGGCCGCTATCAGCTTGCCCTCATGGCGGTCCCAATAGTGAAACACCGGCGCGACGATCCCGCGCGGCTCAAGTTTTGGGTAAAGCCCGATGCGGTCATACATCTCCAGCGTCGCCGGGTGATTGGTCCCCGCCCGCGGTACTTGTTCGAGGAAATTATCGTCGCCCAACGCCTCGACGACGCAGACTTTTAGGTCGGCCTGCGCAAGCGCCAATGACAAACAAAGGCCGACCGGGCCAGCGCCGATGACGACGATGCGATTGGGATAGGGCATTTCTTACTGTTATCCGTCATCCTGAGGTGGCCGCGAAGCGGCCCTCGAAGGACGACGGCCTGGGCGCCGAGGCCGCATCCTTCGAGGCGCGCCTCCGGCGCGCACCTCAGGATGAGGGTTCAAGATTAAGCCTTCGCCACCACTTCCTTCGTGGCACCGGCCCAGCCGTTGTGAGTGAGATCGAACACCACGCCGTCGGGATCGCGATACTTCGCCTCGTAGAATGAATTCGGCGACGTCGGCCGCCCGGCCAGATAGCTGCCGCCGGCCTGCGTGACCTTCTTCTCCGCCTCGTCGAGATCGTCGACCCACATCCCGAAGTGGTAGAGGCCGGGCTTTTCGTCGCCTTCGGTTTTCAGCAGCGCGACGTTCATTACGCCGTCCGTCATGTAGATGCCGCGGCGCGCTTTGCCGGCGCGCGTCATGCCGAAGGCCTGCTCGAAGAATTTCGCCGACTGTTCCGGATCAGGGACGATGATGGCGATATGGCGGAGTCTGGTGGCCATGCTGCTTCTCCGTATTTCTGGTTCTTAGAGCATGATCCGGAAAAGTGGATACCGGTTTTCCGAAAAGATCATGCTCCAACGAGGACCGAGTGATCCGACAATACTGAGCGATCCGCCCTTTGCAAAGCCCGCGCATTTGCGGATGATGAGCGCCCAGATAACAACCACGAGCAGACGAACGCCCCACATGCCGCGCGCCGCCAATGCAACCGAATATGATTATGTGATCGTGGGCGCCGGCTCCGCCGGCTGCACGCTGGCGAACCGGCTGAGCGAGGACGCACGCGTCCTCGTGCTCGAGGCCGGCGGCTGGGATCGCGATCCCTGGATTCACATTCCGCTGGCCTGGGGCCGCATGATGGCGCGGCGGATGCACGACTGGAAATACTGGACCGAGCCCGAGCCCG
>JASHVC010000526.1 GCA_030039655.1 Xanthobacteraceae bacterium
CATCATCCCGATCTGCCGAAGAACAAACTCGGCTATACGCATCGCGACTACGAGGGCAAGGTTTCGACGCTGTGCGCCGGCTGCGGCCATGACTCGATCACAGCTTCGATCATCGAGGCATGCTTCGAGCTGTCGATCGAGCCGCATCGTGTGGCCAAAATTTCCGGCATCGGCTGCTCGTCGAAGACGCCGGACTATTTTCTCGGCAACTCGCACGGCTTCAACTCAGTGCACGGACGCATGCCGTCGGTGCTGACCGGTGCCAATTTGGCCAACCGCGATCTGATCTATCTCGGCGTGTCCGGCGACGGCGACTCTGCCTCGATCGGCTTCGGGCAGTTCGCCCATTGCATGCGCCGCGGCGTCAACATGGTCTACATCGTGGAGAACAACGGCGTGTACGGCCTCACTAAGGGCCAGTTCTCCGCCACCGCCGACCGCGGCTCCAAATCCAAGCGCGGCGTTGTCAATACCGACAACGCGATCGACATGGCCGGCATCGCGCTGCAGCTCGGCGCCAGCTTTGTGGCGCGCTCATTCTCCGGCGACAAGAAGCAGTTGACGCCGCTAATCAAGGCGGCGATTGAACACCAGGGCGCCGCCTTTATCGACGTGATCTCGCCCTGCGTCGCCTTCAACAACCACGCCGGCTCGACTAAGAGCTTCGACTACGTGCGCGAGCACAACGAGGCGGTCAATTTCCTCGACTTCATCACCGGCCGCACACCGATTCACGTGGATTACGCGCCGGGCACTGTCGAGATGGTCGAGCAGCACGATGGCACTGTTCTGGCACTGCGCAAGATCAACGCCGAGTACGACGTGCATGATCGGCAGGCGGCCATGAGCTTCCTGCATCAGCACGCCGCCAAGGGCCAGATCGTCACCGGACTACTCTACGTCGAGCAAGAGGCTGAGGACCTGCACGCCCACCTGAATACTGTTCAGGCGCCACTCAACACCCTTGGCGAGAAGGATCTGTGTCCCGGTTCTGGGTCGCTGGAAAAGATCAACGCGGCGCTACGCTGACGGTCATTCCGTGGCCGCGTGCAGCGCGGAACGACGGCGCCTATCCCTCAGGCGCTTCTTCGATCGGGTCGTAGCGCTTGGCGTCGAGCCCGAGAAGATTCCACGACTGCTGCATGTGCGGCGGCAGCGGCGCGGTGGCGTCGATGATGCCGCCGCGCGGATGCGGAACCACGATGCGACGCGCCAGCAGATGCAGCCGGTTCTGCATGCCGCCCGGCAGTTCCCAGTTCTCACGCACGAAATATTTCGGATCGCCGACAATCGGATGGCCGATATGGGCCATGTGCGCGCGTAGCTGATGAGTGCGGCCGGTGACGGGCTTGAGGGAGAGCCATGCCAAGAGCGGCCCGGAGGTCTCTACCACCGCATAGTAAGTCACAGCATGGCTCGCACCCTTCTCGCCGTGGCGTGCGATGCGCATGAAAGATTCGTCCTCACGCTCTTCCTTGGCCAGAAAAGTGGAGACACGACCCTGCTGCACCTTGGGAACGCCGGCCACCAGTGCCCAATACACTTTGCGCGCCGAACGCGAGCGGAAGGTCTTCGCGAGCGCCGCGGCCGCAAAGCGCGTCTTAGCAACGAGCAGGCATCCGGCGGTGTCCTTGTCGAGCCGATGCACCAAGCGCGGCCGCTGGCTGTGGGAGTCGCGCAATACTTCAAGCATGCCGTCGAGGTGGCGCGTGGTACCGGAGCCGCCCTGCACCGCAAGTCCCATGGGCTTGTTGAACACCAGCACGTCATCATCTTCATACAGCGTGATCGATTTGAGAAATGCACGAGTCTTTTCATCCGCTTCATTCCCGGCAGCGCGCGGCACCGGCGCATCGACCCGCAACGGCGGAATGCGCACGGTCTGCCCGGCTTCCAGCCGGTTCTTCGGCTGGGTGCGCTTGCCATTCACGCGCACTTCGCCTTTCCGGATCACACGCTGAATGTGGGAGAAGCTCAGGCCCGGGAATTTGGCCTCAAGGAATCGATCGACCCGCATGCCGGATTCGTCGGCGGTCACCGCAGCGTTCTGAACGGATGTCGGCATTGGAGCTGGCGCAGTTTTCTGCTTGCCCTCATCCTGAGGTGGCCGCGGAGCGGCCCTCGAAGGATGAGGGCTGAGACGCTCGGGCCGTCGCCCTTCGAGGCTCGCTGGCGCTCGCACCTCAGGGTGGTGGAATTTTTGCCGATGCCGCGGCCCGGCGATCTGCTTGCCACCACCCGGCTGGCGTGGTCCGCGGGCGCCTCTCAACTTGCGCTCCGATCGCGGCGCAGCTTTGCCCAATATTCGAGGCGTTTGCGAATTTCGCGCTCAAAGCCGCGTTCGGGCGGATCGTAGAATTTTTGTCGCCCGAGTTTTTCCGGGAAATAATCTTGGCCGGAAAATGCCTCTTCGGTATCGTGGTCGTATTCGTAGCCTGCGCCGTAGCCCTCCGTCTTCATCAGGTTGGTCGGGGCGTTGAGGATGTGCTTGGGCGGCAGCAATGAGCCGCCCTCCTTGGCGGTGCGCTTGGCGGCGCCGAACGCCGTATAGGCCGCGTTCGATTTCGGCGCTGTGGCAACGTAGATCACGGCTTCGGCGATGGCGAGCTCGCCTTCGGGGCTGCCGAGGAAATCGTAGGCGTCCTTCGCCGCATTGGCGATCACCAGCGCCTGCGGATCGGCAAGGCCGATATCCTCCACGGCCATGCGCACGATGCGGCGCGCCAGATAAAGCGGATCCTCGCCAGCATCGAGCATGCGGGCGAGATAGTAGAGCGCGGCGTCGGCGTCGGAGCCGCGCACCGATTTGTACAGCGCGCTGATCAGGTTGTAGTGGCCGTCCTGCTGTTTGTCGTAGATCGGCGCGAGACGCTGCACAACCTCCTGCAGGGCTGCCGCGTCGAACAGTTCGCCCTCGCGCACAGCGCGCCAAACCTCTTCGGCCAACGTCAGGGCCGCACGGCCGTCACCGTCGGCCATGCGGATCAGCGAGGCGCGCGCCTCGGCGTCGAGCGGCAGTTTTTTGCTCTCGATGGCTTCGGCTCGGGCGAGCAATTTTTCGATTGCCACTTCGTCGAGCGGTTTGAAAACCAGCACGCGCGCCCGCGACAACAGCGGCGCGATCAACTCGAACGACGGATTTTCGGTGGTCGCTCCGACCAACACAATAGTACCGTCTTCCATGACCGGCAGGAATGAATCCTGCTGAGCGCGATTAAAGCGATGAATCTCGTCGACGAAGAGCAGCGTCCCCTGCCCCATCTCCCGCCTTTGCCGCGCGGCGTCGAACACCTTCTTCAGATCGGCGACGCCGGAGAAAATCGCGGAGATCTGCTCGAAGTAGAGTTCGGTCGCGTGCGCCAGGAGCCGCGCCGCGGTGGTCTTGCCGGTCCCTGGTGGCCCCCAGAAGATAAGCGAGCCCAGCGAGCGGGTATCGAGCATGCGGGTGAGCGCGCCGTCGGGGCCGAGCAGGTGATCCTGGCCGACGACCTCTGAGAGCTGCTGCGGCCGCAGCTTGTCGGCGAGCGGCCGCGGTGCGTCGCGATCGAGGCTGGCCGCGGCGAATAGGCTACGCTCGGTAGTTCGTTTTGGCATCGCGTCAAAAATGGGCGATGCGTGGGGCTGCCGCAAGCCGTTCCCCCGATGCAGCGCCGCGTAAATCAGCCGCTGAACATCACCGAGATCTGCTGGCCGTGGCGCCGAATCGTGATGCGCCATTGCCGGCCGCCGTCCTTGGTGATCCGCTCGAGGTCTGATGATCGGGCGATCTTCTGGTTGTTGACCGAGACCACGATGTCACCGGGCTGAAAGCCAACCGATTGGGCGGTCGAACCATCCGCCACTGCGGTGACGACCACGCCCTCGGTCTGCGGGTCGAGGCGTAATTCGTCGGCGAGGGCCGGCGAAAGATTGGCAACCGTGGCGCCAAGAAACGGCGATTGCGAACGGATCTCCACCTCGTTGCGTGGCGTGTCGGGCAACGCCTGCAGCGCTATCGGCACGACGAGCTCATGGCCCTGGCGCACAATCTTGACCTGTGCCGTGCCACCCAGGGGGTCCGTGGAGAAGCGGTAATTGAAGGCGTTGGGGTCTTCCACGGTGACGCCGTCAATGTTGACAATCAGGTCGCCAGCCTTGATGCCGGCGCGCGCCGCCGGACTGTCGGGGAGCACACTTGCGACCAGCGCACCGCTCGGCCGCGGCAGCCCGAGACTCTCGGCGATGTCGTGGGTGACCTCCTGCAGCTTAGCGCCGAGCCACGGCCGCTTCACGGTGTTGCTGCCACTCTCCGCCGATGCCACGACCATCCGCACCATGTTGGCGGGAATAGCAAAGCCGATGCCCTGCGAGCCGCCGGAGCGCGAGTAGATCGCGCTATTGATGCCGACGATCCGGCCATTCATGTCGACCAGCGGGCCGCCGGAATTGCCGGGATTGATGGCGGCGTCGGTCTGAATGAAGAACTGGAGGTCGGAGGTGCCGACGTCAGTGCGCGCCAGCGCAGAAACGATCCCATGCGTCACCGTCTGTCCCACGCCAAACGGATCGCCGATCGCCAGCACTACGTCGCCGACCTGTACCGTATCGGAATTAGCGAATTGCAGCACCGGAAAGCGGTCCCTGGCGTCCTTGATGCGCAATACGGCGAGATCACTGCGCTGATCCTTAAGAACGATCGTAGCGTCGAACTCGCGCTTGTCGGAGAGAGCGATCTTCACCTCGCTCGCACCCTCGATCACGTGATTGTTGGTCACCACGAGGCCGGCAGGGTCGATGATGACGCCCGAGCCGAGCGAGCGTTCGACCTGCTTGCTCGGTGCGCCGCCGCCGAAAAACTGGCGGAAGAACGGATCGGACATAAATGGATTCTGGTTTTCGACAATGTGGGTGGCGTAGACGTTGACCACCGCCGGCGCCACGCGCTGCACGATCGGCGCGTAGGAAAGCTGGAGCTGGGCGAGCGAATCCGGCACCCGGCGATCCTGCGCGCCCGCCTGATGCATCGATGCCGCCAGCAAGCACGCCACAACCGTGGCCAGCGCGAGGGCACGAAAGGTTCTCATGGGAAACCCCGATTTAATGCGGCCACACATAGGCAACCAACCGAGGCAAGAGCAGGGCTTCAATGACACCCCGCCACGGAACGTCACGCCGGGGCGGAAGCCGCCTCTTCGGCGCGCGCCTGCACCGGACCGGAGTCTTTACCCTTGGCCTCGACGTCGCGATCGACAAATTCGATGATGGCGACGGGAGCGGAATCCCCATAGCGGAACCCGGCCTTCATCACCCGGGTATAGCCACCGGCACGCCCCTTGTAGCGCGGGCCGATTACCTCGAAGAGCTTCTTGACCATGGCGATGTCGCGCATCTGCGCGATGGCCTGGCGGCGGGCGTGCAAGTCGCCACGCTTGCCGAGCGTCACGAGCTTCTCCACCACCGGACGCAAATCCTTCGCCTTGGGCAGAGTCGTGAGGATCTGCTCGTGCTTGATCAGCGACGCAGCGAGGTTCGCCAGCATCGCCTTGCGATGATCCGAGCGGCGGTTGAACTTGCGATGAATTTTGGCGTGACGCACGTGTGTCCTCCGGACACAGGGATCAGATATCAGCAATCAGGGATCAAGCTGGAGTCTGATCCCTGATACCTGTTGCCTGACACCTGGTCAGTAATGGTCTTCAAACCGTTTGGCGAGCTCCTCGATGTTCTCCGGAGGCCAGCCGGGAACTTCCATGCCCAGGTGCAGGCCCATCTGCACCAGCACTTCCTTGATCTCGTTGAGCGACTTGCGGCCGAAATTCGGCGTGCGCAGCATTTCGGCTTCAGTCTTCTGCACAAGATCGCCGATATAGACGATGTTGTCGTTCTTCAGGCAGTTGGCCGAACGCACCGACAGTTCGAGCTCGTCGACCTTCTTGAGGAAGGCCGGGTTGAAGGCGAGATCGGGGATGGCCTCGTGCGCGGTCTCGCGCTTGGGCTCCTCGAAATTGACGAAGACGTTGAGCTGGTCCTGCAGGATACGCGCGGCGTAAGCGAGCGAATCCTCCGGGCTGATCGCGCCGTTGGTTTCGATCGACAGCGTCAGCTTGTCGTAATCGAGAATTTGCCCTTCGCGGGTGTTCTCCACCTTGTAGGAGACCTTGCGCACCGGCGAGTAGAGGCTGTCGACTGGAATCAATCCAATCGGCGCATCCTCCGGCCGATTGCGCTCGGCCGGGACATAGCCCTTGCCGGTCGAGACCGTGAACTCCATGCGGATCTCGGCGCCCTCGTCGAGCGTGCACAGCACCAGTTCGGGATTGAGCACCACGATGTCGCCGACGGTCTGAATGTCGGCGGCGGTAACCGTTCCGGGCCCTTGCTTCTTCACCACCATGCGCTTGGGCCCATCGCCCTGCATCTTGATGGCAATGTCCTTGATGTTGAGCACGATGTCGGTCACGTCCTCGCGCACGCCGGCGATCGAGGAGAATTCGTGCAGCACGCCGTCGATGTGTACCGATTGCACCGCGGCGCCCTGCAGCGAGGACAAGAGAATGCGCCGCAGTGCGTTGCCGAGGGTCACGCCGAAGCCGCGTTCGAGCGGCTCGGCCACCACCGTGGCCACACGGCGCGCGTCGGCGCCGGCGGCCACCTGCAGCTTGTTGGGCCTGATCAGTTCCTGCCAGTTCTTCTGGATCGTCACGTTATCACCCATCGCTTTGCGCGGCGCGATCATCTCGCGCGCTCCACTCCGCTCCGTGAGGCCAAGGTCTTGCTGCGGCAGATGTTGCACTTCGTCCATCGGCCGGATGTCCTATACGCGGCGCCGCTTGCGCGGGCGGCAGCCATTGTGGGGTATCGGTGTCACGTCACGGATCGACGTGATGGTGAAGCCGGCAGCCTGCAGCGAGCGCAGCGCCGATTCCCGACCGGAGCCCGGCCCCGCCACCTCGACCTCGAGGGTGCGCATGCCG
>JASHVC010000527.1 GCA_030039655.1 Xanthobacteraceae bacterium
GTCGTCGCTGCGCGCCGATTGTGGCGCGCGCCAAAGGACTGAAAGGTAGCCGAAGGCGGCTCGATCAGACGCGCTCGGCTTCCTTGCGCCGCTCGTCGCGCTTGCGCTCGTTCGGATCGAGCAGCTTCTTGCGCAGCCGAATCGACTTCGGCGTGATCTCGACCAGTTCATCGTCCTCGATATAGGCCAGCGCCTTCTCCAGCGTCATGCGAATGGGCGGAGTGAGCCGAATGGCCTCATCCTTGGAGTGGGTGCGGATGTTGGTGAGCTTCTTGCCCTTGAGCACGTTGACTTCGAGGTCATTGCCGCGGGTGTGTTCACCCACGATCATGCCGCGATAGACCTTCCATCCCGGCTCGATCATCATCGGGCCGCGATCCTCGAGATTCCACATGGCGTAGGCGATGGCGTCGCCCTGATCGGTCGAGATCAGGACACCGTTACGCCGTCCGGAGATCTCGCCGCGGTGCGGGCCGTAGGCGTGGAACAGCCGGTTCATGACCGCGGTTCCACGGGTGTCGGTGAGTAGCTCGCCGTGATAGCCGATAAGGCCGCGGGTGGGTGCGTAGAAAATCAACCGTACCCGGCCGCCGCCCGAAGGGCGCATCTCCGCCATCTCGCCTTTGCGCTCGGCCAGCTTCTGCACGACGATGCCAGCGTGCTGCTCATCGACGTCGATGACCACTTCCTCGACCGGTTCAAGCAACTCGCCCGCCGGGTCGTGTTGAAACAGGACTTTGGGCCGCGATACCGAAAGCTCGAAACCCTCGCGCCGCATGGTTTCGATCAGGATGCCTAGTTGCAACTCACCGCGGCCTGCAACTTCCATGGAATCCTTTTCGGTGGACTCGGAGATGCGTAGCGCAACATTGCCCTCCGCCTCGCGCAGCAGCCGGTCGCGGATGACCCGGCTCTGCACCTTGTCGCCTTCGGTGCCGGCGAGTGGCGAATCGTTGATGCGGAACGTCATGGTCAGCGTCGGCGGATCGATCGGTTGTGCCTGCAGGGGTTCGCTGACTTCGGGCGCGCAGAGCGTGTGCGACACGAAGGCCTCGGGCAGTCCGGCTATGGCCACGATGTCGCCCGCGAAGCCCTCGTCGATCGGCGTGCGCTCAAGCCCGCGGAAAGCCAGCACCTTGGTGACGCGCCCTTCTTCGACCATCGCGCCGTGGCGGTCGAGCACCTTCACGGGCTGGTTCGGTTTCACGCTGCCGGAAAAGATCCGGCCCGTAACGATGCGGCCGAGATAGGGATTGGCCTCCAAGATGGTGCCGAGCATGCGAAAAGGGCCGTCCTCGACATGAGGCGGTGGCACGTGCCGAACGACGAGTTCGAACAGTGGCGCCATTCCTTGATCCTTCGGCCCCTCGGGACCGGATGCCATCCAGCCCTGCTTGGCCGAGCCGAAGAGGATGGGGAAGTCGAGCTGCTCCTCGGTGGCGTCGAGCGCCGCGAACAGATCGAACACCTCGTTGGCGACTTCGTTCGGCCGGGCGTCGGAGCGGTCCACCTTGTTGATGACCACGATGGGCTTAAGCCCCATCTTGAGCGCCTTGGAGACGACGAACTTGGTCTGCGGCAACGGGCCCTCGGCGGCGTCCACCAGCACCAGGGCGCCATCCACCATGTTGAGGATGCGCTCCACTTCGCCGCCAAAATCGGCGTGGCCGGGCGTATCCACAATATTTATGCGCGTGTCGCGCCAGAGCAGTGAGGTGGCTTTGGCGAGAATGGTGATGCCCCGCTCGCGCTCGAGGTCATTTGAGTCGAGCGCGCGCTCGGCGACGCGCTGATTTTCGCGAAAAGCGCCCGATTGCTGCAACAGCCGATCGACCAGGGTGGTTTTGCCATGATCGACGTGCGCTATGATGGCGATGTTGCGAAGGTTCATGGAGACAGTGCTAAATCGTTGCGGGCCCCAAGGGGCCCGCGTGCGGGCGGAATATAGTCAGTCGATTTGCCGACGCAATGTCAGCGTAGAGGTGTACGCGGGGTCCGTTACACACGGGTGAACTTGATTTTGCGGCTCGAATCGCTGCGGGGTGGGGTTCCATGCGCTGTCCTTTGACCATCGTGAACCAACGGCGCGTGCTGTGCATTTTCCCAGCCTATACGCCGTCGTTCGGCACGTTTGCGCACGCCTACAGCTTCATAGCGGGCGTACGCGCCTTCATGCCGCCGCAGGGCCTGCTGCTGATCGCCGCCTACATGCCCCAGTCGTGGCCGGTCCGTTTCGTCGACGAGAACATAGCGGCCGCGACCGCGGCAGACCTTGCCTGGGCCGATGTCGTCCTGGTCAGCGGCATGCATATCCAGCGGCCGCAGATTCACGATATCGCGGCGCGCGCCAAGGCGGCCGGCAAGGTCACGGTGCTGGGCGGACCTTCGGTCTCCGGCGCGCCCGAGTTCTATCCGGAGTTTGACTATCTCCACATCGGCGAAATCGGCGACGCTACCGACCAACTCATCGCGCTCCTGGACGAAAGCGTCGCGCCGCCGCCCGCGCAGGTGGTCTTCGAAACCAAGGAACGATTGCCGCTCAGCGATTTTCCGATTCCGGCCTATGGCCTCATCCGGCTCGACCGCTATCTGCTCGCCAGTTTGCAATTTTCCAGCGGCTGTCCGTATCGCTGCGAGTTCTGCGACATTCCTGCGCTGTACGGGCGGCAGCCGCGCCTGAAGACACCGGAGCAGATCACCGCCGAACTCGACGCCATGTTGGCGCAGCGGTCACATCCCACGATGGTTTATTTCGTCGACGATAATTTCATTGGTAACCGCAAAGCGGCGCGCGAAATGTTGCCACATCTCATCGCTTGGCAGCGCAAACACGGCTACCCGCTGCTGTTCTCGTGTGAAGCAACGCTCAATCTCGCCAAGCAAACCGAAGTCCTTTCGTTGATGCGGGAGGCGCAGTTTCACACGGTGTTCGTCGGCATCGAGACGCCGGACGTCGATGCGCTCAAGGCCATGCGCAAGGATCAAAACGCGTCGTTACCCATGATGGAGGCACTGCAGACGCTCAACAGCTATGGCATGGAAGTGACATCGGGCATCATCCTCGGTCTCGATACCGATACGCCCGACAGCGAGACCAGGCTCAAAGCCTTTGTGGATCTGTCGAACATCCCGATACTCACCATCAACCTGCTGCAGGCGCTGCCGCGCACGCCTCTGTGGGACCGTCTCAAACGTGATGGCCGATTGATCGCCGACGACGCTGGTCTGGAAAGCAACGTTCGCTTTCTGCGTCCCTACGACGAGGTGGTGTCGACGTGGCATCGCTGCATCGCCCACGCCTACAAGCCCGAGCGGTTGTTCGCGCGCTTCGAGCACCAAATCGAGGCGACATACGCGAACCGCCTGAATGCGCCGGTGCGCGGCAAGCTCACGGTTGCCAATTTGCTTAGGGGCCTTGTGCTTGCCTTCAACGTCACGGTTCGCGTTGGGCTGCTATCGGATTATCGGCGACCGTTCTGGCGCGCCGCCCGTCGCGGGCTGCGCTGCGGCCAGGTCGATGCGGTGATGGCCATGGGGTTTGTCGCGCATCATCTGATCCAGTTTTCCCGTGAGGCGCTGCGCGGCGACCAGAATGCTTCGTTCTACGCTACCCGCGGACGCAGCCAGACGCTGGCGCCGGCTCCTACGCCTCAGCCTCAAGAAGAACTGCCGCCGTTGCGCCGCTCGGC
>JASHVC010000528.1 GCA_030039655.1 Xanthobacteraceae bacterium
TCGGCCATCTTGTCATAGACTGCGTCCGACACATCGCCATTGAAGCCGAACAGCTTCAACTTGGCGACCAGATAATCGTAGGCCTCGGCCGAGTCCTTCGGATCCTGTTTGGCGCGCTTCACCAGAATGTCGATGGCCCGTTGTCTGTTGGCCGGGTCGTAGAGCCAGCGCACGCCGCGTTTGTAGTCGCGCGCGAAAGCGACCAGCGCTTCCCGGTTCGCCGCCGCCCAGGCGTCATTCGCTCCCCAGACGGTGAAGGGAATCCCCTCGGTGAATGGCTTGGTGTCGCCGAGATTGGAAAGGCCGGCCTCGATCGCCTTAAAGTACGTCGGAGGATTAAGGATCGCGGCATCGACGGCGCCGGCGGCGAGCGCGGCGAAGCGGTCACCCGCCGCCTTGGCGTAAACAAAGTCCACGTCGCTTGTCTTCAATCCGGCGGAGGCGAGAAACGGCTTGATGTAGATGAGCGTGATGTCGTTCGGCCCGCCGATGCTAACCAGTTTGCCCTTGAGGTCGGCAATCGTCTTGACGGCCGGCTTAGCGAACACCGCATACGGAGAGCCGACGAAATCGCTGAGCACGATCTTGAGCGGTGCGCCCTGCAGCGCGGCGCGGGCAAAATCCGGGTAGCCGCTGTGGGCGATATTGAGCGAGCCGGCCGCGACCTGCTGCGCGCCGCCGCCGCCTACGGTGACCAGTTCGAGATCGATGCCGTTCTGTTTCAGCCAGCCGAACTCCTCGGCGATGTATTGCGGCCATTGCGGCGGCCCGTGCGCCACCATCCCAGCGACAATCTTGGTCTCTGCCTGCGCGCGGCGGCCGGCCAAAAACGTCGCCACGAATGCAGGCCCCGCGAGAATGAACCGGCGCCGCGGCAAACCGTATCGGCGGTGGCCCAATAAAGCCCCCTGCATGAATGACTCCGTCTGGATTTTCTCCCGCGTCGAAATGAGCGGGACCCGGGCTAGCTCTTTGACGGACACGCGTCGAAGCGGACGGTGACCGGCAGGCCGATCGGCAGCGTCGGCGCACCGCGATCGACAGTCAAGACAACTCCCACGACATCTTTGGAACGACCATCCGCGGACGTTGTGGCGTTGGTGGGTCCCGGCGTTGCGAGGCTTCGCGGGCTGACCGCAGGGCTGATCGAGGAGACTTGAGCTTGGATCGCCGCATTTGGAAATGTCTCAGCAGCGATGCTGGCACGCTGTTGCACGCACACATGGGTTAGGTCGCGCAAGTCCACCTCGGCACGCACGCGCGTCTGGCCGTCTGGAACGACGTGCAGCAGCGGCTGCGGCACCGCCAGACTCAAAAACTGACCCTGACTGACAAGCACATCAAGCACGACGCCATCGACTGGCGCATGCACCGAACATTGGTCAAACCGCGCGCGGCTGCCCTCAAGATCGGCGACCGCGGCATCGCGCAGCGCTTTGGCTTCGCGGACGTCTTCTTCGCGCGCTCCGGCGCGCAGTAGCGCGAGCCGCGCGCGGGCCTCCTCGAGTTGCGCCGCCGCGATCCGAGCGTCGCGCTGAACTTCAAGAACACGAGCGGTGGTGACAGTGACGCCCTCCTGCAACGCCTCGGTGCGTTGCAGTGTCTTTTGCGCCTCATCGAGACGCGCTTGCGAATATCCGAGCACGGCCTCGCCCACTGCAATCTCATCAGGTCGCGAGCCATTACGGAAGCGATCATAGGTCGCCTGCGCCGCCGCCAAATGCGCCTCGCGCGTGTGCACGTCGGCCTCGAGCGACCGACAATCGAGCTTGACCAGAACCTGTCCGGCTTGAACGCGGTTCCCCTCGCGCACCAGAACCTCGCCGATGATGCCGCTCGCCGCCACACCGATCGACATCGGCGCGCCCGCGCCCTCAACGCGCCCCGGTGCCGTGAAGCTAGAACTCTGGCCCAGCATCTGTGAGGGAACAACAAAGCTCGCGAGCAAAAGGCCCGCACTCAGCATCTTGATACCACCCGCCGCCCTGTTCGGCCGCCATCGCATCGCCCTGAACTCCAGAACGCGCCCCAAACGCCGGCGCATTATGCCTCTCGGTCACCCCCAAAATGTAGTGATATCGCCGTTTTGTGCTGTCGGCAATTCAAATGAAATCGGGCCGATGGATTTTTTCTTTATGGAACAAGAGACTGTCCCAGTTTTGACTCAGATCGCTGCAAAGATTCGCGCTTCTTCCCAGCAAGCGGCGGGAGGGACGATGAGTACGTTTGCTGATTTGGTTGAACTCGCGCGCATTTGCATGCGGCAGGCGCGCATCGCCCGAAGCCCCGAGGTCGCGGACGTCTTGCGGCAGATGGCTGAGGAGTATCAGGAGAAAGCGACCAGTCTCGAAGACAGCGAAGTTCCTGATATCGACGAGCGGCTCTTGGACGAAGAGCAGCTCCTGGACGAAGAGCGGAGCGCAACGGTGCGCCGCTGATTCCAGGATCAAAACTGTCTGGAAAAAACTTCGAGCTCAGTGCATCGACCTGCGATGCACTGAGCTCGGAAGAGCGATTCATTTGTTTGATGAGCAGCCGAGATGGGGACGGGCTCGACTAAGCCCGTCCCCACGGGCTGGCTCGCTCACGCGTGCCTGGAGACGACGACACGAGTGCCGGGCGCAACCGCATTCGTTAGGCGTCGCCGAGCGGCACCGCGACAAAGTGCGTGGCGTCGCCTGCCTTCACCCGCATCAGTACGTCGTGCTTGCCTTGCGCCTGCGCTTCACGCAGCGCCTGCGCAATGTCGTTGGCGTTGGCGACGGCCTTGCCGCTCACGCTGAGTATGACGTTGCCGGTCTGGAAGCCGGCCTCAGCGGCAGGCCCGTTCGGATCGACGGCAGTTACCACGACGCCGTTCTGTCCCGCACCCACGGCCGCAGCGGGGGCTACGGTCAGCCCGAGGTGCGGAACGCCGTGGCTCGGCGCATCCGTTGCGGGGGCAGCGTCAGCGCGTTGCTGGTCCGGCATTTGCGCCAGCGTGACCGCCACGGTCGTGGCTTCACCCTGACGTAGGATGTCGAGCTTCACTGAAGCATTCGGCGCCAGCGTCCCAATCGTGCGAGCGAGATCGCGCGCGTCCTTCACCGGCGTGCCGTTGACGGCGGTGATAACGTCGCCAGCCTGCACGCCAGCCCTCGCCGCCGGGCTGCCGTCTTGGGCGCTATCGACAATGGCGCCTTCGGCCTTCTTCAAACCAAGGCTGTTGGCGATGCCCGTGGTCACCGGCTGGATCTGCACGCCCAGCCAGCCGCGAGTCACGTGGCCGCTGTCCTTGAGCTGAGCGATGACGCGCTTGGCAGTGTCGGCCGGAATATCGAAGCCGATACCCACCGAGCCACCGGAGGGCGAGAAGATCGCGGTGTTGATGCCGATCACTTTGCCCTCGACGTCGAACGCCGGTCCACCGGAATTGCCCTTGTTAATGGGCGCGTCGATCTGGATATAATCGTCATACGGGCCGGAACCGATATCGCGGCTGCTGGCCGAAACAATGCCGGCCGTCACCGTCCCGCCGAGCCCGAACGGATTGCCGACCGCAATCACCCAGTCGCCGACTTGCGGCGCGTGGTCGGCGAACTGCACGAACGGGAAGTCACCCTTGCCGTCGACCTTGATCAGGGCGAGATCGGTCTTCGGATCGGTGCCGACAACTCGCGCTTTGTAGCTAGTGCCGTCCGCAGTCGTCACTTCGACGGAGTTGGCGTGATCGACGACGTGATTATTGGTCACCGCATAGCCGTCAGCCGAGATAAAGAAGCCCGAGCCTTGGCCGATGACGGTCTGGCGCGGCGCAGGACGTTGACCTTCCCGTCCTTGACCCTGGCCGAACTGTTGGAAGAACTTCTCCATGGGCGAGCCAGGCGCAAACGGAATGGCTTGGTCGTTGTCTTCGTCGTCTCCGCGCATCGCCGTGGGCTGAGCACTGCCATTGATCTTCACGCGGACCGAGATGACGGCCGGTTTCACCTTAGAGACGATTTCGGCGAAGCCGGGCGGATGGGCTAGCGTCGTGGTCTCAGCCGCATGGGCGGCCGGCGCACCGAAGTTCAAACTTGACGATTGGTAGAAGCCGGGACCGGCAACAAGCAGGTAGGCGCCAAGGGCGGCGACGGATGCCAGCAACGCAACGCGGCGGGCGCGCAACGCCCGTGGTTTGGATGAATCTGAGGGGTTCTCTCGAGTCATGATTAAATCTCCATCGATGAACGGATGAACGACCGACGGCCGTTGTTCTCTACAAATGGGCAAGTCGGCTTACGGCAGCGTGGCGGCGATATTAATTCTTGGAAAGTATTACAGCACTGTCATGCTCGGCACAGGCGAGCACGCTGGCGATCACGGCAAATTCTTCAGCAGGGCTACCTCCTGGTCACGCTCCACGTTCGGGGTGCATGACTGCGCTTACTTCACCGGCGCGGCGTCAGGAATAAAGCGCTCGCCGAAAACCGGTTGCTTGTAGGGCGTCGGCGGCAACTGCCACGCACCGGTCGAGGGCGGGCGCACCTCGGCGTCCACGTGCACATCGAGCAAATAGGGCTTGTTGGACCTCACCGCGTGCTCGAGCGCGCCACGGAAATCCTGCGATTTGGTGACTGTCACCGCATCGACGCCGGAAGCCTTGGCCCATGCGGCGAAATCCGGATTGAACGGTTTCTTGTTGGCACCTTGATGGAACATAGTGCCGTACTCGCGGCCGCCAAACAGGCCGAGTTGAATGTCGCGGATAGAAACCCAGCCAAAATTATTCCAAACAACCCAGACCACCGGTATGTTGTACTCGACGGCGGTGCAGAGAACGTGCGGCACCATGGTAAAGCAACCATCGCCGGTGACCGCGACCACCGGCCGATCGGGCGCCGCGAGCTTGGCGCCAAGCGCGCCGGCGGCACCGAAGCCCATACCGGAAAAGCCCCAGGAGTTGAGCATGGATTGCGGTTTGCGCGCGTTCCAGAACTGCATGTACCAGTTGTGGCTCACGCCGACGTCGCAGCAGATGATGCCGTCGGGCGGCAGCACCGCCTGGCAGTCGGCGACAACGCGCTCAGGCCGCAGCGGCGAGGTGTGCATTTCAAAATTCGGCGCCACAAATTTCTGCCACTCAGCGCGCCATACGGCGATATCGGCAATCCATTCTTTGGTGGAGGCTTTCGTGTCGCGACGATCGATTTCGGCCAGAAGCTGGCGCAAGAACGTGCGTGCGTCCGCCAGAATGGGGAGATCGGGCGGATAATTGCGGCCGAGTTCTTCCGTGTCGACATCGACATGGATAAGTTTGGTGTGGGGAAAATTCCACGAGAAGCCAGGCAGCCACGACGACGCCGAGCGATCGTCAAAGCGCGCACCGATGGCGATGACCAAATCGGCGCGGCGGCCGGCTTCGTTTGCCGGATACGCGCCGTTGCGGCCGATGAAGCCCAGCGACAGCGGATCGGTCATATCGAGGCAGCCCATGCCGTTGGGCGAAGAGATCACCGGGATCGCGAGCTTCTTGGCGAACTCGGTGAGTTCGCGGCTCGCCTCCGACAGGGTCACGCCGTGGCCGATGAAGAGGACTGGCCGCTGCGCGCCGCCGATCATCTCCATGGCCCGGGAAATCTCCTCGGGTGAAGCCCCTCCCCGCTGCGTATTCAGCGGCGCCGCCGGCGGCGGCATTTCAACGTCATCTTCTTCCTGGAAGACGTTAAACGGCACGTCGATGTTCACCGGCCCCGGCCGGCCCGACAGCATCGCAGTCATGGCCTGACGCAGTGCCAGCGGCAGCATGTCGACTCGGGTCGGCTGGAAGCTGCGCTTTACCACCGGACGGACGATATTCACGAAGTCGGCCTGGTAGTGACGGTTGATCTCCTGAAATGGGCTGCGATTGAACTGCTGCGTCGGCACGTTGGCGGTGATGGCGAGCATCGCCGAAGAATCGGTCAGCGCGCAGGCAAGCGGCATGATGATGTTGCAGGAACCCGGCCCGCACGAGGTGAGCGTCGCCACCGGCTTGTGGCGCACACGGAAATAAGCGTCGGCCATGTGGGCGGCGACCTGCTCGTGGCGCGGCGAGATAAGCGTAATGCGGTCGCGCGCCTGGTAAAGCGGGTCGAGCATGCCGACATTGCCGTGGCCGCAAATGCCGAACACATAAGGAATGTCGTTCTTGATCAGATATTCTGTGATCAGCTCGGCGCCCTTCATGCGTGACATCGATATTTGCTCCTGTCTAAGCCGTCTTCGGCCGCGCGATCGGTCTCAACAGCTGCGGCGTGGTGTAGATTGGAAACTGGCTGAGCGCGACATAGAGCCAAGTCGTTGCCGGCAGCGCGCCTCCCGTCGCCGCCAGCATCAGCCCCAAATTGCGTTGGGCCACCATCAACCCGAGCGCCAACGCGCGCTCCCTGCCGAGCCCCCGGAAGATCAGCACAGTCGAGCCCAGAAATGCAAAGAACACCGCAAAAGCCAAGACCAGGATGGCGCTGACTTTCCAGGGATCGGCCAAGAAACTGCCGGCGACGGTGCCCATCACCGCAGTGACGAAGACCAGCAAGAGCAGGATATTGACGCCGTCGATCGGCTCCCGCTCCCGCTCGATGGCGGTGACCCCAGCAATCCGGCGGATCACGGCGCCCACGATCAGCGCGCCGGCCAGGATCGCGAACAATTTCGCGCCAAGCGCCAGCGGCGATAGCGTCAACTCGGAGCCAAAGAATGCGTAGGCGAAGGCTGGTGCGGTGAACGGCACCAGGGCGGTGCCGGTCACTAGCGTTATGAGAACGAGCGTGGCGTCGAGACCCATCAAGGCAGCGACCGCCGGCGCCGCCATCATCGGCGACGTTACTGCCTGCAGCATGATGCCGAGAAACAGATCCGGCGCATGCCGGTCGAGCGCCGCAGCGGTAGAGAGAATGCCGACAACACACGGCACCGCCAGCGTGGACCAGACCGTTGCCGCCACCACGATCCACGGCCGCCGCAAATACATGCGCAGCGCCGCGAGATCGACGCGCATGAACGAAACGCAGAGCAGCAGGAACACCGCAGCCGTGACAAAGGGTTTTAGCAACGCGCCAAGCGGAGGCACCGCGATCCCGATGAACACCAACGCGGCGAGCGCGCGAGTGCCTTGCCGCCCGAGCCAAGCGAGAGCGCGGATTGGGGCGTTCAAGCCGTTCAGCGAAACCGAAGACATGGCGGCCCTTATGCGGCATTCGCGGCTTAGGTGCAAAGCCACTGCCCTGCCCGAGGGGCGTTGGGCGCGAAACCGCGCCTTGGATACGCGAGACACCGAGCTTATTGTGCAAAGGGCGTCCAAGAATCGTATTGAAAGCCGAGGAAATTCTTATGATGGCGCCGCGCATATCTACAATCATATTGTCGGCAATTCTGGCAATGCTCGCCGCGGTGCCACCCGCATTCGCTGCGGATTACCCGACCAAGCCGGTGCAGATCATCAACCAAGCGGCACCCGGCAGCGGCACCGACGTGCTTGGGCGCATTGTGGCCGAGCAAATGGCGCCGCGATTAGGCCAACAGGCGGTGATCGTCAGTCGTCCCGGCGCCGGCGGACTTATCGCTGCTCAGGCGGCTGCGGCAGCAGAACCGGACGGCTATACGCTGTACATGCCGAGCAGCAGCGCGCTTATGGTCCTGCCCCAGACTCACCGGCGCTTGCCGTTCGATTTTCACCGCGATTTTGTGTCCGTCGGCATGATCGGCACGCAACCATTGCTGATCGCCGTGTCGCCCAATCTCGGCGTGTCGTCGCTGCCGGAATTGATTGCGCTGGCCAAAAAGCAGCCCGGCGAAATTCTCTATGCCGGCAATACCCCGGGCACGCTTCCGGCTTTGACCGGCGTCATGCTCGAGCAAAGAGCCGACATTAATCTGACTTTCGTTCCTTATCCCGGCTATGCGGCGGGGCTGACCGACCTGAAGGGCGGACGGATTTCAGTCATCTTCGAGAGCATGTCCGCGCTCGCCCCCGCGGTCCAAGACGGCTCGGTCAAATTGCTGGCCGTAGCTTCCGAGCAGCGTCTGCTGCAATTTCCCGATGTTCCAACGGTTGCCGAAACCTTGCCCGGCTTCGTAGCGACCGGCTGGCTTGCTTTGCTGGCGCGTACCGGCACGCCCGATGAGATCGTGAAAACGCTCGGCGCCGCGTTGCGCGAATCTCTTGCCGACCCCGAGCTGAAGAAAAAGTTCGCGGACCTAGCCACCTTGCCGACGCCAATGTCGCCGGCCGAAATGCAAGCCTTCATCGCACACGAGGAAAAGAACTGGATCCCCGTGGTCCAAAAGGCCGGCCTCGCGGTGGAATGAGCAGAGCCCGCGAGGATCGCTAAGCAATCTTCAGCGCGCGTGTCGTATCGTCGAATAATTCGTCGACCGACATGCGGCGCGGAATGAGCTGCTGCTGGTGGCAAAAGTCGACGATGATTTCCAGGATCGGCCGACAGGCCTCGACGCCAAAACGATAGGGATCGAGCACGCCGCTGTCGGGCAAGCCCGTGGCCAGTTTGCTTTCGTGCAATTGACGGAAAATGTCCTGGACCACGTCAGGCCGCGAGCGCGAGAGTTCTTGCCTGACCACCAGCATGTGATTGATTGGAACGCCGCCGTGACGCTCGGCCCATTTCTGCGCGGCTGCTTCGGGGTCCGGAATGAGGTGCTTGAGTTTCAGATCGGGTAGCTTGTCGCCAACGATGCCGGCAGCGACATCGCCATCAAGCAGCATTTGTGCCAGGTCCTTGCCGTCCGACGCACGCTTGACGATGGCGGGGTCGTGATACTCGACGAGATGGGGGTCTTCGAAGGTGATCCACTCAACCTTGTTGATGTCAACCCCGTAATCGCTTGCCAGAATGCCACGCACCCACGTGCCGGTGGTCACCGTGTAGGCGCGCACGGCGACCTTCTTGCCGTTGAGATCCGAAGGCTTGAGGGCGCCGCGCTCAGGATTGTAAGCGATGGTGTGGTGCTGACCGCGGCTGACGAGAACGGCCGGCACCAGCACGTACGGCTTGCCGTAGGCCTTGGCCTGCAAATAAGTCACGATGGCGAGTTCGGCGGCGTCGTACTTGGCTTCGCGCACCACCGCCTTGAACAAATTGTTGGCGACCTTCACCTCGGCGAAATCGAAGTCGATCAAGTCCGAGCGCACGGCACCGCTCTTAAGCGCCTTGGTGTTCGGATAGTTGCCGAGCATCGCGTGCAGTTTGACCTTTGTGGCAGTCGCCATAAGCACGTCCTCTTTCTCTTGCATTGGCCAACGCAGGATAGAGCGCGTGCGCACACCCTTGCAAATTAAGGATCGATGGCGACGAAGACGTGATCGAGCCGCGGTTGTGACGGGATCAACTGCTGTTGCAGGCTGTAAGTGACCAGTGCCTCGATACTGGCGCGGTTGGCCCTCACGCCGTAGGGCAGCGGATCGTACATCAGCGACAGAAATTTGCGGTAGCGCTTGTCTTCTGGCTTGTCGCCCTGCCCGCGCTTAAGCTCTTCAAGATAGGCCTGCTTCGCTGCCACAAACGCATTCATCAAGGATCGTGCGAGCCATGGATACCGTTTGATCGGCTCCTCTTTCACCACGATGAGGCCGTGGATCGGGTAGATGCCGCTGCGGCGGTACCACTCGGCCTCGGCCTGTTCGGCCTTGGGGATCAACTCCGGATAACCATCGGCATCAGAGGGAGTGGCTCCCGCTTTGTCCCAGCCGCTGACCGGCGGACCGGCGCGCCCGACGCCGGCCGGCCCGGTGAAGCCTGCCTGAATCTCGCCGGACCGCATCATGCTTTGCAGCGATTTTCCTTCCGGCGCGTGTATCACATTCGCGGGCAGCTTCAGCGCCTTTACGTGTTCTTCGTCGTCGACCACCCACGTCACTCTGGCGGAGTCGAGATCGTACTCGTTGACGAAGATGCCGCGGGTCCAGACGCCCGTCGTGACCGAATAGGCACGAACGCCAACCTTCTTGCCTTCCAGATCCTTCGGCAACTTGATGCCGGCATCGGGCCGTACCACGAAGCCGCCGTGATGGAAGCGGCGCGTCAGAAAAATTGGCAACGCGATGAACGGCGCACCAAGTGCGCGCGCGATCAAGTATGTGGTCGGCGCCATCTCGCAGATGTCGAACTCGAGGTCGCGAACCATACGGCGAAACGCGCCGATAATGGGAACGACCTGAACGAAGTCTGGGTCGACGCCCTCGATCGGCACGGCGCCCGACTTCACCGCTTGTGTGTGACCGTAATCGGCGATGGCGATTGTGAGCCGAGGTTGATCCGCCATGTCAGGTCGTATCAGTCGCGAGTGAAGCGATGCCGGGTGGGAGTCGCTGGCCGGTCATGATGGTGATGGCGGGCGCTTTGGTGATGGGGCGACGTCTCGTAATGAAGGCGTAAGAGGTCCATGCCGAAGTCGTTGCCGTTGGGCGTGCGGACGATGGTGTGGACGTGAAATTTCTTCGGCTCGGGATTGTTCAGCACGACCCCACTCTGGTGATCAAACTCGATCATCACCACCGGACTTTGGATGCGATAATAGAAAGGACTGTCTTCATCCAGACCACCGGCCCAGCAGAAATGAGTGGCGGCAAAATCCCGTTCCACGTCGTTCATGCGTGCCGCGAGCGACCCTGGAGGGAGCGTGGACAGATAGCATTGCGTCAGATCGAGTAGCGCTTGACGTTGCTGGGGCGCAAGTTCGGTCCCACGGACACCTTCATAAGGAATGATCGCATTGTTTTTTTGACGCGCGCTAAGGATCAAGCCGTCGACACCCTGATGCCGGCCAGGCGGAAGCCGGTCGGGAAGGAGACTGTCGGAAAAGATTGCCTTGCGCTTTTGCTCCGCTGACAGATTGCGGGCAAACTGCAATCCGAGGCGCTCTTCGTCCTCGAATGCGGCTATACCGGCGTATTTCCCCGCATCCGCATGGCTCGGCTCTGCCCCCATGAAGGTCGGCGTCAACGTCATCTGATCGCCTAGGACGAAGCAAGTGATGATCAAATGATGGCCGCTGATCTGCCAGCCCCACGGCTCGACCATGGAAGGCTCGCCGTAGATGTGCAGTTGGTAGGACCACTCGCCAAGCAGCAGCGGGGCCCCGACGAGTTCACCGAGAAAGGCATTGAGCTTCATCAGATTGCGCGCTTTTTGGTAACCGGCAGCGCTGAGACTAGCCCGCACCACCGCCATGGCCGTCTGCCGCAGACCTTCCGAAACTTCGTCGAGCCGAAGACCGAATCTCTCGTAGCGGGCGATGCTGTTCTGCCAGAGCTCCCGCTCCCGCGATTCAAGCGGAAGGCAAACCATCTCTTTTTGCTCCTGGCTCAGTTGCGCCAGGAGTGCCAAAGTCGCTTTCAAGATTTCCCGCGTAGGTGCGGATTCAGACCGTAGCGCAAAAAGACCAGGAACGACGTTACCGTCAGTGGTGACGCCCTTGAGGGGCGTTGACAGGTATTTTTCGACGCCGGCTTTCTCTTTCGGGCCACGGTCCGGTATTACCGCGTCAAAAAACTGCTGGGTGGATTTTCCGAAGTGAACGGCCTTGCCCATTTCCGGGACGAATTTGCGAAAATCGGACTTTGACATTGCAATATGATCCTGATTCCTCCGGCGCGCTTCTTCTTGTCGTACCTTGGCTCCTAGTCTCGCATCCCCGTCTGCTTGAGCAGCGGATATGTCACCTCGCGAAACTCGCGCATCCCTTCCATATAGCGGGGCCAGGAAAGCAGCACGCCGTCGAGACCGATCTTCGACAGCGTTGCCAGGCCATCGACGATCTGCTCCTTGGTGCCGATCAGCGGAAAGCCGCCCCAGCCGGAGATCATCATCTCGGCCATGGCCTTCCGCCGCTCCTCCGGATAGTCGCGCTGATTGATCTCTGCGCCCATCGTATCGATGACGTTGCGCGCAGCGACCCAGTCGCCCTTCTCATGCACATAATAATTGTAGAAGTCGCGCGCTTCCTTCTCAGTCTCGGCCTGCACGAGGGTGGCGTTGCTCCACACCTTCACTTCGCGGCCGTATTCCTGGCGCGCCAGCTGGTAATAGGCGGCGACGTGCGCGGTGTTGGTGGCGATATCGTGGGTGCGGATGTTGGTGAACACGAGATCGCAGTGCTTGCAAGCGAAATGCCGGCCGCGTTCCGAGGAGCCAGCATTCATGATCGCCGGATACGGGTACTGGATCGGCTTCGGCTGTAAATAGCCGTCGCTGATTTTATAGAACTTGCCTTCGTGGTCGAAGCGCTCGTCCTGCGTCCACAGCCGCTTGACGATGGAGAGCCATTCCTCGGCGCAGGCATAGCGGTCCTCGTGCTCGAGCAGCGAGACGTTGAACATCTCCATCTCGGAAAAATTCCAGCCGTTCACCACATTGAGGATGTAGCGGCCGTTGGAAATGTGATCGATGACCGTCGACTGCTTGGCGGAGACGATCGGATGATTGAGCGCCACATGCGAAGTAGACACTACGCCGGAATGGCGCGTGGCACCGGCGACCCCCGCCGCCCACGTATAGGTCTCGAAGCCCGGCCCCTGCGGAT
>JASHVC010000529.1 GCA_030039655.1 Xanthobacteraceae bacterium
CTTCAGCCACGGCACGAAACGCGCCGGCGCTTCCTCATAGGTCGCGGACGGCAATGACGCCGCCCGATAGCCAAGGCGATGCAGGCGAATGCCCAGATCGGCATCCTCTGTGACGTTGTGCGGGTCCCAGCCGCCTGCGTCGCGCAACACGGACGTGCGGAAATGATTGGACGAGCCGCCAAGCGGGAAGGGCAGCTGCAAAGCTGTAAATCCGGGAAGCAGAACGTCGAATTGTCCGGCGTAATCCGCCGTGAACATGCCCGCGAGCCAATTGTCGGCGGTGTTGTCGATGGTGAGGCTGGCCTGCAGGCAGGCAAGCCTCTCGTCGCCGGCCATGAATGCGGCGACGGCGCGCCGCAGCTGATTGGGTTCGGGCGCGTCTTCGGCGTCAAACACCACTGTGTACTCGCCGCGCGCCAGCGCCAACGCGACGTTGAGCGCCTTCGGTTTGGTGCGCGGCCCAAACCGCGGCGCCGTGATGATTTCGAACGGCGGCCCAAGGTTGAGGCGGGCCAGCGCTAGCCATGTGGCGTTGTCGTCCGGTTCGAGGACGAATTTCACGTCAAGCTTTTCGATCGGATAATCGAGCGCACGGATGGCGTCGACTAAATCGCCCACTACACTTGCCTCGCGGTAGAGCGCGCAGATGATGGTGTAGATCGGAAGCTTGTCGTCATCGATGCGGACGGACCGTCGCGGTGAGGGCCGCGCGCACAGCGCGCTCCACAGCCGCAGCCCCGCCGCCGCCAGAAAGACCGCGCACAGCAGCGTGCCGATGGTCTTGATCGCCGCCGCGCCGACCAGCGGCAGGATCGCGATTGTGAGTATCAGCAGTGTGGTGATGACGAAGGACGTCCAGATACGCGGCCGCGGCGCGCTAGACAGCAGCGGCTGGGTACGGCGCAGACTATCGGCCGCCTGCCGCCCGAGCGTCTTCGGTGTGTAGCGCGCGACGAATTGACAGAGCTGCTCCGAGGATGTGAGCCAGAACGGCGGTTGCCCGGGTGCCTCCCGCGCGTTGGCCAGATGGCGCGCGACCAGGCCTTGGGGAGCGATGATCCAGACCGTCTTGCCGTCCTGCTGCAGCGGCAGCAATCCGGTGACCGCAGCCTGGATCAGCTCGGCATTGTCGAGCGGGCACTGGGCGCGGGTGACTTGCTCGAGGTGCACGTACGATGTGCCGAGAGATGCCGCCAAGGCCGCCAGGTAGGCTTCTTCCGAGATGGCGTTGGCGTAGATGAGCACTCGGTCGGCACCGAGCCCGATGGCCAAGGCGCGGTTTTCCGCGGCGGCGAGAACAGACTGGGGCAGAAGGGCGCGGAGGCAGTCGATTTCCGGGCAATCGCTCGGTTGTGAAGTTGGTTCTGAATAGTCCAATGCGGGGCGCGGGCTTCCTCGCCACCGATCCACGCGCTCTTCCAGCGCGCGGCGGCGGGCCGCTGCCCCAATAAAGCCACCAGGCGCCACTGATTAAGCCCCAAGCGATTTCAAGAAACTTGCAAGAAACTTGGAAGAAACAAACTTGCGGGAACTGGATGGCGCGCCTTTGTTATCTCGACTTTTTGCCGCGCCCCCGGTATGCGGCTCAGTACGCGCTAGGATCGTGAGTTTATGCAACGCAGAATAGCGACCTCTCGCAAGCCACACGAGTCGGCTGCGATGCGGCTATGCCTGATCGCCTGTGTGATCTGTGGATTACTGTCAGGTGTGGCCGTCATGGGCGCCGCCTCGGCGGCCGATGACGCCGGTGTGCAGCTGCGCGGCGTGGTGGTGCCAGGCTTCTGGGATCCGCGCCGGCGGCCGGAGCGGCCCGACCTTTCGCGCATCCAGAGCATTCGTTTCCTCACGGACGTTGATTATCCGCCGTTCGACTATGCGGGGCAGGACGGCAATCCGGTGGGGTTTAACGTCGATCTGGCGCGCCTGATCTGCGATGAGGTCAAGGTCGGCTGCACCATCCAGGCACGGCCGTTCGATACGTTGCTCGATTCGCTCAACGACAATCGCGGCGACGCGGTCATTGCCTCGATCGCCGCGACGCCGGAGACACGCGCCCGCGCCGACTTCAGCGATCCCTATTACCGTACCCCCGCGCGCTTCGTGGCGCGCCTCGATAATCCGATCGGCGACGTGCTGCCCGAACTGGTCGCCGGCAAGACAATTGCGGTGGTCGCCGGAACGGCGCACGAGGCCTATCTGAAAGAGATGTTTACCCAAGCCGATGTGCGTTCCTACGCGAGCGCCGCCGACGCGCGCACGGCGCTGAAGTACAAGCAGGTGGACCTGCTGTTTGGCGACGGCATCGCGCTGTCGTTCTGGATCAACGGCACCGACTCTGGCGGTTGTTGCGCCTTCCGCGGCGGGCCCTTCCTCGACAGCCGCTTCTTCGGCGAAGGCGTCGGCATCGCGGTCAAGCGTGGCAACGACGTGTTGCGCCAGGCGTTCAATTGGGCGCTGTTCCGCCAATGGGAGAAAGGGAGCTACACGGACCTTTGGCTCCGCTATTTCCCCATCAGCCCGTTCTGATCACTTTCGTACTTTCTCGCGTTGCAAATTAACGCTGCCGATCCGCGCTAGCCCGTGGTTATTTGTCGCTGGCTTTGTCGGCCGCGGGGTGGCCGCTTGCTACTCCTTCCGCGCGGCCCACAAAATCCCAAGCGAATCGCTCACTGAAGCCGGCGAGAAAGCCAAGCGTCCACAGAATATATAATGCTCTTTTCGCGTTGGAAGCGTCGGCAGTGGATCCTGTAATTCTGTCAGATATACTTTCGAGCCACTCCGGCTTCAGAAACCCCAAGATTAAGATGTTTCCTTCAAGCGTCGCGAGAATGAACACCGAGAGTACGACGCCGATCAATGGCTTCAACATTGCAGTCTAGAACATCGCGAAGGGATCGAGATCACGTACACGAGAAAATTCATTCAATCGAGTTGCGATACTTACGATACCGCCAATGAGCGCAGCGCCTGTGATGACTGTAAGCGCTGAGCCATCCAAGAAAAAGATTTGCGTTATGAGGCCTCCTTTTAGGGCAGTGAGGACGACGTGACTAAGAACGTAGAAGAAAATCATAAGCAGCGTCCAGAGGATGAACGCGATTGCAAGCGCGGTTAAGACAAGGCCCACTGGGCTGCCCGCGCTTATCTTAGCAAGTGTCCGAGTGAACCAGCCTCTTTGGCGGTATATCTCAATTTGCAAATTCAAGCGCTCGTCGCGTGCTAAAATAAGTTGAGGTTCTGCGGCAATGAGGCAATCGATTATAAACGTAAGCTGATCGTAGGCACCGGTCACGTACAGATTGCGCGAGCGAATTTTCTCGGCTTGCTGCAGCGCCGCTGATAATTCTTCAGCAATTTCGTCTTTCACAACGTCTTGAGAGCGAACTTTGGCGCGAATCTCTTTTAGCTGGTCATAGGTCAGGCAATCATCGGCCCCCAAACTTGCAGCCTGCAAACTCTCCCTCAACCGACCGAGCACCCCAGGAGCGGGTCCACCCGCGCCGGGCTGGTCCATGGCGTCCTCGCCGCCCACGCGTTCGCCGCTCGTCATAAAGGTCGTCCCCCTGTAGGCGATCAGCCAAACCTAATTCACGCGCCATTTGCAAATAAATCAAGTCTCGTCCAATGGTAGAAAAGCTAAATTGATCCTGTCGTCTGGCCTTGCTGATGGTTGGCCGAGAGCGGCTACCAACAGATTTGACCGGCATCTTGCCGCTACCTAGTGTCCGCGCCGCGGAGCCTACGCATGTGCAGTGCGATACTTGAAAACCTCTCTGACTTGCGCGAACTCGCCGAGCAATCGCACGCCTGGCCGTTCGAAGAAGCGCGCAAGATCGTGGCGCGGCTCGCCAAGCGGCCGAAGGACGAGGTGATCTTCGAAACCGGATACGGGCCGTCCGGGCTGCCGCATATCGGCACGTTCGGCGAAGTGGCGCGCACCACCATGGTGCGCCATGCCTTTCGGGTCCTAACAGGCGACAAGATCAAGACGCGGCTGATCGCATTTTCCGACGACATGGACGGGCTGCGCAAGGTTCCCGACAACATCCCCAACAAGGAGATGGTGGCGCAGCATCTGGGCAAGCCGCTCACCGAGGTGCCGGATCCGTTCGGCACCTACCCGAGCTTTGCCGCGCACAACAACGCGCGCCTGCGCGCGTTTCTCGACCAGTTCGGTTTCGAGTACGAATTCATGTCGTCGACCGACTGCTACACATCCGGTCGCTTCGACGCCGCGCTGCTCAACGTCTTGCAGCACTTCGAAGCCGTCATGGCGGTGATGCTGCCGTCGCTGCGCGAGGAGCGCGCCGAAACCTACTCGCCGTTTCTGCCGATCTCGCCCCGCACCGGCATTGTGCTGCAGGTGCCGGTGGTGGCGCACGACGCGAAAGCCGGCACGATCACCTACGAAGATCCGGAAACCAACGAGCACGCGACCACGCTGGTCACCGGCGGCCGCTGCAAGCTGCAATGGAAGCCGGACTGGGCCATGCGTTGGGTCGCGCTCGGCGTCGACTATGAAATGGCCGGCAAGGACCTCATCGATTCCGTCAAATTGTCGAGCCAAATCTGCCGGGTGCTTGGGGGGACGCCGCCGGAAGGCTTCAACTACGAGCTCTTCCTCGACGAGAACGGCCAGAAGATTTCCAAGTCAAAGGGCAATGGGCTCACCATCGAAGAGTGGCTGCGCTACGCCAGCCCCGAGAGCCTGTCGCTGTTCATGTATCGCGAGCCGAAGGCGGCCAAGCGGCTCTACTTCGACGTCATCCCACGCAACGTCGACGAATATCTGCAATTTCTCGACGGCTACGAACGGCAGGGCGCCAAGGAGCGGCTAAGCAATCCGGTCTGGCACATTCATAACGGCGCGCCGCCCAAGGCCGACAATCCGATCCCGTTCGCTATGCTGCTGTCGCTCGTCACCGCATCGAACGCGGAGAATGCCGATACGCTGTGGGGCTTCATCGGCCGTTACCGGCCGGGCGTGACCAAAGACACGCACCCGCATCTCGGCAAGCTCGTCGACTACGCCATCCATTATTATCGCGACTTCGTGTTGCCGACGAAAAAGTTCCGTGAGCCAACCGAGGCCGAGCGTGCGGCGCTCACGGACCTGCGCGAAGCGCTCTCGCAACTTCCGTCCAATGACCCTGCCGAAGAGATTCAGAACGTGGTCTATGAGGTCGGCCGCCGCGAGCCATTCCTCGACCAGAAGAAAAAGGCCAAGGACGGCAAGCCGGGCGTGTCGCTTGATTGGTTCAACATGCTCTACCAGGTGCTGCTCGGGCAGGAGAAGGGCCCGCGCTTCGGCTCCTTCGTCGCCGCCTACGGCATCCAGAATACGATCGACATGATCGACGGCGCGCTCGCGCGGTCAGCGTGATTTCCACGCCTTTTCGATCACCTCTGCCCGCCTTGCATGGCTTGCCGCCTGCCCCTTTCGGCGCGCTGCAAAGCGGATAAGCTCGCCGGCCTCGCCGATCCTGTGCGATTGAATGTCCATCCTCACGCTCGCCCTGCTCGGGTTCACCATTCTGGTCTCGTCCTTCATTTCCGGCGTGTTCGGCATGGCCGGCGGGATGATCTTGCTGGGCGTGCTGCTCAATTACTTCGATGTCCCGAGCGCGATGATCCTGTTCTCGATCATCCAGCTCTGCGCCAACGCCTGGCGCGCTTATCAGTGGCGGCAATACGTGCGCTGGCCCATTTTTCTCGCTTACGGCTTCGGCGCTTCCGTGGCCTTCGCGGCCATGTACGCGATCGCGTTCGTGCCCAACAAGATGATGGTCTATTTGAGCCTTGGCATGATGCCGTTCGTGATCGAAGCTTTGCCGCGCACCATGCGTCCCAACATCGAATGGCGCGGCGTGCCGTTCGTCACCGGCGTTCTGACCACGGTCATTCAGGTGCTGGCCGGCGTCGGCGGACTCTTTCTCGACATCTTCTTTCAGAAGAGCATGCTCGACCGCAAAACCACGAACGCCACCAAGGCCACGGTGCAGTCACTGAGCCACGCGGTGCGCGCGGGCTATTTCGGCTCGCTATCGGGCCTGGCGAGCGTGCCCAAATGGGCGCTGGCGCCATCCATCCTGCTGGCGATCGGCGCGACGTCGCTGGCGCCGCTTATCATCGAGCGCATGACCGATCATGGCTATAGGCAATGGACGCGCGCCATCATCTTCGCGGTCAGTACGGTTTATCTGTTCCGCGGCGGCATGCTGTGGTGGCGAGGGTAGCTTCCCGGCGCTTACTGACTCGCCCAAAGAATGCGGGCGATCCACAGTACGTCGGAGCCCGCGAGCGTGCAGTCGGGGTCCGCGATGTTCAGCGATTTCAGTTCGATGGTCTTCGCAGTGCGGCGCTTGAGTTCTTTGACCAACACCTCGCCGCCCCTGGTCTTGATTACGACGCGGTCGCCGCGGCGGATCGGCGCTGAGGGCGAGACGAGGATCACGTCGCCGTCCCGGTAGGCCGGCTCCATGGATTGCCCGGACACTTCCAGCGCGTAGGCGTGCTCGTCGTTGACCGAGGGAAATGCGATTTCATCCCAGCCGTTGCCGGCTGGAAAACCGTCGTCGTCGAAATTGCCGCCGGCGCCGGCCTCCGCAAAGCCGAGCAACGGCACCGCGTGCACCGCCGCGGCGCCTGATTGTTCGATCAAGGTCACGAAAATGTCGAAGGGCGTGCTGGTTGCCGTCAGCGCCTTGGCGATCGACTCGGTCGACGGCCAGCGGGTGCGGCCCTGGGGCGTGACGCGCTTGGATCTGTTGAATGTGGTGGGATCGAGCCCCGCGCGCCGCGCCAGCCCGGACGCGGATAGACCAGCGCGTTCCGCCAGGCGGTCAATGGCCGACCAGACCTGCGCGTGCGTGAGCATCAACACTACTCCACGGTCCCGCTACGGCGGCCGCCACGCCGGTCTCCCCAAGGCCATGATAGGAATTTACTACCTGCAGGCTCAAGTCCCGAAAGGCCTTTCGGCGCCGGCCCGTGGTCGGCAAAAGCGCAAGGCGGCCTGTTCCGAAAAGATCAGGCGCTATGCAAGGATCGAATCTTGAACAAGCGGTATCGCGCCGATATAGCCTCGCCGTCCTTGGAAGGCGCTTTCAGGTGGCGACGATCTACAAAATCTGCGAACGGGAGCAGTGGCGGGCCGCCGAGGCCGCCGGGCAGTTTCGCGGGTCCGCCGTCGATGCGCGCGACGGTTTCATCCATTTCTCGACCGCGGCGCAACTCGCCGAGACCGCTTCAAAACATTTCGCCAAGGCCTCGGATTTGATATTGGTCGCGGTGGATTCCGCCGCCCTGGGCGCAGAGCTGAAGTGGGAGCGCTCGCGCGGCGGCGACCTCTTTCCGCATCTTTACGCCGCGCTGCCGCTGAACGCGGTGCGCTGGACGCGGTCGCTGCCGGACGAAGTCGCCGGCCGCCGCCCGCTGCCGGAGCTCGAGCCGTGATCGCGCTGTTCGATCGTCTGGCTCAGCCGCTCTTGCGCAAGCTTGAGCCGGAAGATG
>JASHVC010000530.1 GCA_030039655.1 Xanthobacteraceae bacterium
ACGTTCTCGGCGATCCGCAGATTTTCCGGCGTGACCGTTATGTTTTGCTTCCGGAGCGTGGCGATCTCGTTCAGCAGCGCTTGCGGATCGAGCACTACGCCGTTGCCGATGACCGACAGTTTTCCCGGCCGCACCACGCCCGAGGGCAGCAGCGAAAGTTTGTAGGTGGTGCCGTTGATGACCAGCGTGTGGCCAGCATTATGTCCGCCCTGGAAGCGGACGACGATGTCGGCCTGCTCGGACAGCCAATCGACGATCTTGCCTTTGCCCTCGTCGCCCCATTGGGCGCCGACCACGACGACATTTGCCATGAGGAATCGTCCCCAAGAGCCCCCTGAGCGCTCATTTGGATGGGATAGCGGCCGCCGCCGACCGCTCGGATAATGGATGACGTCGTTCGAAGCAAGGCAAGAATGGCTCCCTTGGGTCGGCGCTAAACGCGCCAAATCATTGGTTTCGTGATCAATTTCGGCTAGATGAGGGCCGCTACGCTGAAAAGCACGTCATTAGCGGCTAGGGCGGACGGGGCAGGCGCGGATTGTCGCAACCGTAGCCGGGCCAGTCATGCAGTCCCGGCGGTGGCGCTGTGTTGCGGTCTAGCGTAACTGCTCGCGCCGCAGCTGCCGCTACCGGGAAATTCAACATGGCGTGGGCGCGTGACACCGGCACAAGCCGCACTGGCGGCTGGCTGCTCGACCAACCCTATTTGCTGCTTTCGCTGACGTCACTGTTCTGGGCCGGCAACACGGTCCTGGGCCGCTTCATCGTCGGCCACGTTCCGCCGATCACGCTCGCGTTCATCCGCTGGAGCGGCGCCTTCGTGCTGCTGCTGCCATTCGTCGCTCGGCATCTCGCCCGCGATTGGCCGGTGATCCGCAAACACATCGGCCTGATGACGGTGCTCGCGCTCACCGGCATCTCCGCCTACAACACGATGGCCTATTACGGCCTGCAATACACGACGGCGATCAATGGACTGCTGCTGCAATCGGTCGGGCCGCTGTGCATGGCATTGTGGACGTTTGTGCTGTTCGGCGATCGTCTCACGCTGCGGCAGGCGACTGGCATCTGCGTCTCGCTCACTGGCGTGATTGTCATCATCTGCCGCGGCAGCCTCGCGGCGCTGATCGGCGTCAACCTCAATCAGGGCGATCTCTGGTTCATCGTCGCGCTGCTGATCTACGGTTACTACACGGCGATGCTGCGGAAGCGGCCGCCGATGCATCCGCTTTCTTTCCTCGCAGCCATCATGGGCATCGGCGCGCTCCTGCTGCTACCGGCCGTGGTGGTGGAGATTGCCAACGGGCACACGATGGCTCTCGACCGCGAGAGTCTGCTGACCTGCGCCTATATCTGCATATTTCCGTCTTTGCTCGGCTATTTGTTTCTCAACCGCGGCATCGAGCTGATCGGCGCCAATCGTGCTGCGCCGTTCATGCACCTCTCTCCCGTATTTGGCTCGGTGATGGCGATCGTGTTCCTTGGCGAACAGTTCATGCTTTTCCACGCCATCGGTTACGCGCTGGTATTCGCTGGGATCACAGTAGCGACGCGGAAGTAGAAATCTAGAACCGCAGCGGCCTGGCCTGTTGCACTTGCGGCAGTGCGCGCACCTTCGCGAGCAGGTCGGGCGGCAGTTCGCCGTCGATTTCGATCAGCGCGATTGCGTTGCCGCCTGCTGCTTCACGGCCAACATGGAAGGTTGCGATGTTGATGCCGGCATCGCCCAGTGTCGAAGAGAATTTGCCGATGAAGCCCGGTTTGTCGAGGTTGGTGATGTAGATCATCGACGGGCCGAACTCCGCGTCCATGCGAATGCCCTTGATGTTGACGATACGCGGACGGCCGTCGGCGTAGACCGTGCCCGAGACATGCCGCGACTGGCGGTCGGTGGTCACCGTCACGGTCATTAGGCTCTCATAGTCGCCCGCTGCCTCGCGCCGTGTTTCCTCGACCGCGATGCCGCGCTCCTTGGCGAGGATCGGCGCCGAAACCACATTGACGTTCTGCAGCATGGGCCTAAGGAGGCCGGCGAGGGCCGCTGACGTCAGCGCCTTGGTGTTCATCTGCGCCACCAGGCCTTCGTAGGTGATCTGGCAGCACTGCAGTCCGGTCTCGGTGAGCTGGCCCGCGAACGAGCCGAGCTTTTCCGCCAGCGTCACGAATGGCTTCAGCTTCGGCGCCTCCTCGGCACTGATCGATGGAAAGTTGACGGCGTTGGAAATCGCGCCGCGGAGTAAATAGTCCGACATTTGCTCCGCGACTTGGAGCGCGACGTTCTCCTGCGCCTCCAAGGTCGAAGCGCCGAGATGGGGTGTGCAGACGACGTTGGGCAAACTGAACAGTGGGCTTTGTGTTGCCGGCTCCTCGGCGAACACGTCGATGGCCGCGCCCGCGACATGGCCGGATTCCAGCGCCGCCACCAGGGCAGCCTCATCGATCAGTTCGCCGCGTGCGCAATTGATCAGCCGCACGCCCTTCTTGGTCAGATTCAGCGTCTCAGTATTGATGATGTTGCGGGTCCGGTCGGTCAGCGGCGTGTGCAGCGTGATGAAGTCAGCGCGACGCCACAGCTCGTCAAGTTCGACCTTCTCCACGCCAAGATCGAGCGCCCGCTCGGTCGACAAATAGGGATCGTAAGCGATCACCTTCATCTTCAGTCCGATCGCCCGGTCGGCCATGATCGAGCCGACATTACCGCAGCCGATCACACCCAGTGTTTTGCTGAAAATCTCGACGCCGAGAAATTTGTTCTTTTCCCATTTGCCGGCACGCGTCGACGCATCGGCCTCGGGAATTTGCCGCGCCAGCGCCAGCATAAGTGTGATGGCGTGTTCGGCGGTGGTGATCGAGTTGCCGAACGGCGTATTCATGACGATGATGCCGCGGGCTGTGGCTGCCGGAATATCGACGTTGTCGACGCCGATGCCGGCCCGGCCTATGACTTTCAGGTTTTTGGCCTGCTCCAGGATTTTTGACGTGACTTTGGTCGCCGAACGGATAGCCAGCCCGTCGAAGCCGTTCACTGCGCCGGCAAGCTTTTCCTTGTCTTTGCCGAGATTGGGCTGGAAATCGACCTCGACGCCGCGATCCTTGAATATCTGAACAGCAGCCGGCGATAGCGCGTCGGAAATGAGAACTCGCGGAGCCATTGGTCAATCCCTGTCGTTCAATTCGTGTGGTCGTTCGGAGGCGTAGCTAGGCACCTTTCCCGCACGGGGAGAGGGAAAAAATCACGCCGCTGGGGCCAGCGCTTCCTTGGCGTTGGCGTAGGCCCAATCGAGCCAGAGCGTGAGTGCCTCAATGTCGCCACGCTCCACGGTCGAGCCACACCAGATACGCAAGCCGGTCGGCGCGTCGCGATAGGCGTCGATGTCGTAAGCGATGCCCTCGCGTTCGAGCGCCGCCGCAATGCCCTTCACGAAGGTTGCTTGAGCATCGGCGGGCAGGCGACTTACATCCGGATCGACGACCTTCAGGCATACCGATGTGTTGGAGCGCAGCGCTGGATCGCGGGCCAGAAAATCGATCCACGGTGTACGCGCGACCCAATCGGCGATGACTCGCGCGTTAGCATTGGCGCGGGCACGTAGCGCCGACAGGCCGCCGACCGACTTCGCCCATTCGAGCGCGTCCAGGTAATCCTCCACGCACAGCATCGATGGCGTATTTATCGTTTCGCCAACAAAGATGCCGTCGATCAGCTTGCCGCCCTTGGTCATGCGAAAGATCTTCGGCACCGGCCAAGGAGGCGTGTAGCTCTCGAGCCGCGCGACCGCGCGCGGGGAGAGGATGAGCATGCCGTGAGCAGCCTCGCCGCCCAGCGCCTTTTGCCAGGAGAAAGTCACCACATCGAGCTTCGGCCAGTCGAGCGGCTGCGCGAACGCGGCCGACGTGGCGTCGCAAATCGAAAGTCCCGTCCGGTCGGCGGCGATCCAGTCGGCGTTGGGCACGCGCACTCCGGAAGTCGTGCCGTTCCAGGTGAATATGATGTCGTGCGTCGGATCGATGCCGCTGAGGTCCGGCAACTCTCCGTATGCGGCGCGGCGCACGGTGGCGTCCTTGAGCTTGAGCTCCTTGACGATGTCAGTCACCCAACCTTCGCCGAAGGATTCCCAGGCGAGCATCGTTATCGGATGGGCTCCGAGCAAGGACCAAAGTGACATTTCGACGGCGCCGGTGTCCGACGCAGGCACGATGCCGATGCGATACGCCGCAGGGACCTGAAGCACCTCGCGGGTGAGATCGATGGCGCGCTTAAGCTTCGCTTTGCCGGGCTTCGAGCGGTGGGAGCGTCCGAGGAGGGCGTCGCGGAGGACTTGCGGGTTCCAGCCGGGGCGCTTGGCGCAGGGGCCGGAGGAAAAATGCGGCACAAGCGGCCGCACGGCGGGCGTGGCAATCGTCATGATCCTATCCTTCCAGATAGCCGCCCCTCGTTGGGGAGGGGTGTCCCACCGCTGGAAATAGGCCAGAGAGCCAAAACCGTCAAGTCACGCGGCCGAAGACGCGTGATTGGCTGTTCTTTGTTTCGTTATTGAAATCTGGCGTCAGCCTTGATGCCAGTGCGCACCGCTGGCTACAGCCGCCCTCTGAAGCCGATCATGAAGTCTTGCGAGGTGAGGTTGTTCCATTTGTAGGAGTTCGGATTGCAGCCCGCGCAATCGATCGTGTCGGTGACCGACCCCAAACTGAGATAGCGATAGGTCAGTTCGACCGTGAATTTGTTGGTGACATTGTAGGCGACGCCCGCATAGGCCGCCCAGGCCAAATTCCATTTGCTGGCGGTGGGACCGGTGCCGTTGATGCTGCCGCTGGTAAATCCGCTTTCAGTGAAATCGTATACGCTGTTGTATGCGCCGCCGACGCCTGCGCCAACGAATGGCGTGAGATAGGCCCAGGTACCAAGATCCACGTAGCCGTTTTCAAGGAAGACCAGGGACGTCAGGTAACCCTGATAAGCCTCGCTGAACGTCGTGCCGCCGGACGTGTACTGACCGGAAGCATTGATCCCAGTCTTGAAGCGATATTCGGCGGTGGTGTCGAAGCGGAGCCAATTATTCACCTCGTAACCGACGCCGCCGCCGATAAACGGCGTGTTGGCAAGCGAGGAGTGATCGAATGCGAAGTTGGTCGCGTTGAGCGGATTCTGCAGAAATTGAAGGTTCGAACTTTCCAGCCCGAGGCCGATGTCGCCGCGCAGGTACCAAGGGCTTTGCTCCGGTACGGCAGCAGGCGGCAGATAAGGAGGCGGTCCCATGTCGGCGGCCCGCGCGGCGCTGAGCGTGGAGATCGTCGCCGCTGCAAATGTGCAGATAAGAGATTTTGCGCTGACCATCGCTTCGTCCT
The DNA here is from genome assembly GCA_030039655.1 of Xanthobacteraceae bacterium. Next base: position 5,347 of record JASHVC010000530.1, read on the forward strand.
TCGCTCCGCGAGTGCGCGCGAGCGGTTTGTTGGAGCGAAGGTGCCAGCTATTTGTTAAGCGGGTCTTAACCTTAATCTTTAACCCTCATCTTCGGGCATCTGATTGAATTTGGCCGAGAAAATTTGTTTCACGATGTCGAATTGATTAACGCGAGCGAGCGTGGTGCCGACTCAGACTGATCTGGTAACGTTCTGTTTACGATTGTAACGAGCGCTGCGAGGCGCGCGGTGGTCCCCGCCGCCGGTCAGTCTTTGTCGTCTTCAAGCTCGCCGATGTGGTGCTGCGCGTAGAGTTGGAGGCCGAGCTTGGCGACGAGGTCGATCTGGGTTTCGAGGAAGTCGATGTGCTCTTCCTCGTCGTGCATGAGCTTCTCGAACAGATCGCGGCTCACATAGTCCTTTACCGCGTGGCAATGGGTGGCGGCCTCCTCGTACAGCGCGCGCGCCGACATTTCGGAGGCAAGGTCGCAATCGAGAACCTCTTTGACGTTCTGGCCGATATGCAGCGGATCGAGCACCTGCATGTTGGGAAAGCCGTCGAGAAAGATAATGCGGGTGACGAGCTTGTCCGCGTGCTCCATCTCCTCGATCGATTCCTTGCGCCATTGCTTGGCCAGGGACTTGTAGCCCCAATTATCGAGCAGCCGGTAGTGCAGCCAGTATTGGTTGATGGCTGTGAGCTCGTGGCGCAACCCCTTGTTCAAGTAGTCCAGGACTCCGGGCTCGCCTCTCATGACCATGCTCCTGCGTTGGCGCCCGCACCCCGCGCGGCGAGCGTTCATTGATTAGAATGATTATAACCTAGATTTTGCGCAGCGAAAGGTAGGCCAGCACCTTGTGCGGTGCATTGCTTCGTCGTGCTGGGGAAAGCTCAGGAGCCCGATGGATCGCGCTGGCAACAGGCCGGCTCTGCGGCGACCAGCGCTTCGTCCATGATGCGGCGGATGGTGCGGGCGCAGCGGCCGCATTGGGCGCTGCAACCAAGGCAACGATAGACTTGGCAGGTCGTACGTGGTGCCTTCTCGCTCGCCGTGAGCGTCGAGCGTACGTCCTGATCGGAGAACACGTTGCAGGAGCAGACGATCATTGCAGGCGGGCCCGGCGGAATTGGTACGATCTGAAACTATCTCTAGCGTGAGCCAAAACGGCTTGCAAAGAAAAAATACTCTTTATAGGAATTCTAATCATTGCGGTTCGAAATAGTTTTTTGATCGATTACTAATGAAGCTCAGTAACGCGCCCGCTAGCGATTAATAGCGTTCAATTACACTACACCCAGTCCGCAGTTAACCTCAGTAAAACTTGGCGCTGCAGTAAACGCGGCGCCTGTGGGTAAACCCAGGGCTCAGGCTGCGACTGACTCTTCGTCCTCGTAATCATCCGGGCGACGGCGCCAACGGGCGCGAAGGCGGCAAAGCCGTGATGGAATGAAGCACAAATCGTCGAGCAAACCGGAGAGACGTTGACCGCGGCCGAGGGCGCGGTCGAGCGCGGCCATGGTGCGCGCCAAACCCGGATCATCGTCGCGAACCCACGTGCGCAGGACCGAGTTGAACAGTAACGCGAGACCCTGTGCGCGCAGCGCACCGCCCGGTCCCGACGCGCCGATCCCGGCCGCGGTCAGCATCCATTTCTGCGATCGCGCCGAAAGGGCGTTGAGCGCCAGGCCGAGCGGCACATTGCGGCGCGCGGAACGCAACAGCGAGCGGATGGCGTGGCGATGAGGAGCCAGTATTTCGAGCCGGCGCATGAGGATGTCGAACAGCCGCTCGCGGGTCGACTCTTCCTCCATGTCGCTCAAATCCGCCGCCAGCACCGCGCGATCGGTGTCTTTGAAGTGAGCGGCTACGATGGCCAAAGGCGAGGAGAACGAGCCGCGCAATTGCGCGAGGGATACGCCGGCCTCGTTGGCGATGTCGGCAAGCCCAATCTGCTCGATCGGCCTTTCGGCTAAAAGCGCCATAAGCGCTGCGATGATTTTTTCGCGCTCACCGGCCGGCGCGGCCGGGCGCTCGCTCGATGTGGACCGGGTAGGTCTGCGGGCGGGACGGGTAGGGCGGGAGGGTCTGCGGGCCATAGCCGAACTCCTCGGTCGGGCGGTTCGAACGCGCCACTAAACACAATCTAGGCTCGCCAGTGGACCGTTCCAAGGCAGCGGTTATTAACCCGCGAGTTCGCGCGAACGTGCGGTAGCGGCGGCGACTGCGGTTCGCATGAGCAGCGCCAAGCCGCCTTGGCTCATCAGCACACCGAGCGCTGCGGCTGTCGTGCCGCCCGGAGAGGTCACGTTTTCGCGCAACACCGCGGCGTCGAGCGGCGAGCGGTGCAACAATTCGCCGGAGCCGGCGACGGTCTCCCGCGCGAGCTTCTCGGCCAAGTCCGCGGGTAGTCCGGCTGCGACGCCGGCTTGTGCCAATGCTTCGGCGAGGAGGAACACGTAAGCCGGACCGGAGCCTGACACGGCGGTCACCGCGTCCATCAGACCCTCGTCGCGTACCCATTCCACCGTACCCATGGCGGCGAGCAGATCGGAAGCGAGCTGGCGTTGGGGTGCCGAAACCTTGCGGTTGGGACAGGCGACAGTAATGCCCGGCCGATCGCTGCCGGCGTGTTGGGCATGGCGCGCACGATTGCGGTTTGGGGTGGCAAGGTCTCCTGAAGAAAACGAAGCGTGCGGCCGGCCATGATCGACAGCGCGAGTGTCGATGGGCCGACATATGGTTTGAGGGACGGCACCGCCTCCGGCGCGCTTTGCGGCTTGACCGCGATGACGACGGCGCTGGCGGTGAAAGGTTTCCCCTTCGGATTGAGGGCAACGCCGCGGCGCGTCAGCGCTTTCACGCTCTTGGCGGGCTGCGGCTCCAGCACCGTGAGCTTGCGCGGATCGAGTCCACGCGCGAGCCAGCCGTCGAGCATGGCCGAGCCCATCTTGCCGGCGCCGAGCAAGACAAGGCGGCCGGGAAAATTGCGCAAGGGCTTGTCGCCAAGCTTGGGTCGCTTCTTGGCTCGCTTCATGGCGAGATCATATCGCCATTCGCAGCGCTACGCCTCCCCGGAGGTCTCGAACATGGCGGCATCCATCGCTTCGCGCGCGTTCTTGCCTGCCCAAACCACGAAATTAAATGCCGGATAGTAGCGCTCGCAAGAATCCAGTGCGCAGGCCAGGACCGCCTCGCATTGCCGGTCCGAGGCGGTGACTCCGCCGGCCAGCACGAGCGCGTGGCGGAACATCACGACGCCGTCCTGCAGCCAGACCTCGAAGTGTCCGATCCACATCTGCTCGTTGATCAGCGCGATAAGCGCTTGCACTTCGTTGAGCCGCGGCTCCGGCACTTTCATTTCGAAGGCGCAGGCCAGATGTAGCGCTTCAAGCTCGCTCATCCACGTGAATGAGATTTGATAGTTGGTCCAACGGCTGGTGACGTTGAGCGTGATCTCGTCTTCGCCCGTGCGCTCGAACGGCCAGCTGTTAGTGGCCGCCATTCGCTCAACCACTTCGAGGGCATTGGTTCTGTCCTCGGGTACGATTTCGATGATGGACATGCCGCCTCCACAGATTCCAGAGAGTGGAAATGCGCACGCCACTTATGACTGCGCTTCGTTCCGGCTGCATTTGACGCAGGAGCAATAGCGCCTGCGAATTGACCGAACACCGCGAATCAGCAGTGACGTCGACTATAGTCGTTTGGATTCCTTCTCGCCAATTTGCTGTAAGCGCCGCCACGGCAAACAATGTTTGCACTCATGAAGTGATTTGCCCTCGCGGCACAATGCCGAAGATGAGTCGTCCACAGCGGAGCGTGCGACAAGTCGACTCGGGGTGAGTCGCGGGCGGCACTGTCTATTTCAGCTTTTCGAATCAATCCACAGCGCTGTGGAGAAATATCGCGGTGGAGAAATCTCAATCGAACAGGCTGGAAACTGATTCTTCGGCGGCGGTGCGGTTGATCGCCTCACCGATCAGATTCGCAATCGACAGTACCCGGATGTTTTTGGACTCGGCCACTGACTTAGTCGGCTGAATCGAATCAGTGATCACGAGCTCTTTGAGATTCGAAGAATTAACCCGTGCGACGGCGCCGCCGGACAGCACGCCATGGGTGATGTAGCCGTAAACCTCGCTCGCGCCCTTCTCCAAAAGGGCGTCGGCGGCGTTCACCAACGTGCCTCCGGAATCCACGATGTCATCCACCAGGATACAGATACCGCCCGCAACCTGGCCGATGACGTTTGCGACTTCCGATTCTCCCGGCCGTTCGTGCCGCTTGTCGATGATGGCAAGCGGCGTGTTGATGCGTTTGGCGAGGCCGCGCGCCCGGACCACGCCGCCGACATCGGGAGAGACCACGATCACTTTGCTGAGGTCGAAGCGCTCCCTGATGTCGCGCATCATGACGGGCGCAGCGAACAGGTTGTCGGTCGGAATATCGAAGAAGCCCTGGATCTGCCCGGCGTGCAGATCGAGGGTCAACACGCGGTCGGCGCCCGCATGGGCGATGAGATTGGCCACCAGCTTGGCCGAGATCGGCGTGCGCGGACCGACCTTGCGGTCCTGGCGAGCGTAACCGTAGTAGGGGATCACCGCCGTGATGCGCCGGGCCGAGGCGCGGCGCAGCGCGTCGATGATGATGAGCAATTCCATCAAGTGATCGTTGGCCGGAAACGACGTCGACTGGATCACAAACACGTCGGCGCCGCGGACGTTTTCCTGGATCTCGACGAAGATTTCCATGTCGGCAAAGCGGCGGACCACCGCTTTGGTCAGAGGGATGCCGAGAT
>JASHVC010000531.1 GCA_030039655.1 Xanthobacteraceae bacterium
ACGTCATTGGGATTGGTAGCTACCTTCTCCAACCATGCCAGGCCATCAATGATGCTCGTTCGCGTCACATCACGGTCGGTGATCACGCGGGTCTCTATATCTGTATAAAAGCCAGTCTGTTTCTGATCTTGTAGCGCCGTGGCAAAGTCGTTGGCATCCTTGGCCGCATACGTCAGCGCCAAGTCGGCCTCGGCGTATTGGCTCACTCCCACTACTAGCGCATAGAGCTTTCGGGTCGCTTCGGGTGCGCCGTCCCAGGTGACCCTGACGTGGGCGGCCTCGCTGGCGAGATCGTTATTCCAGGCGATCAAACCCACCTCGGTGAAGTGCTGGGTGAGTGCGACGTCGACCGAGCCTTTGGTTTCGATGTTTGGGTCTGCCGGGCGGACCGGTAAGCCAATTCCCTTGACCGGCCGGCCATTGATGAGCACATCAATACGATCAATGGCCTGGCCCGAGGGGGAGCGCACCGCGTAATTGAGCGTCACCGTGCCATTGGAAACACGCGTACCGTCGGTCGGATTGTCGATGCGGATGACGGGCGGCAGGTGATCAATGAGTGGCCGTGTCTCCTCTTTGCGTTTGGCAATCTCGTTGGCTTGTTTGATCGCGGCATCGTCGTCGAGCGTTTCGAGCGCAAGACGGACGATGTCGGGTCGGTTGAACCGCTCGCGAAACTTCGAAGCGGGAAAAAAGTCTGCGGCCTGATTCCAACCGCGGTTGACATGCCAACCGATCAAATCCTCACCTCCGGGCGAGGCCACGTAATAGCCGGTCGGCGTCCAGGCAACCCAGGTCCTAGTCTTGCGATTGATGAACAGCGCCAGCAACTCCTTGCCGTCCGACCAGCGATGCCAGCGGACCGTGCCATCGCCATAAGCCACAACGATGATACGGCCGTCGGCGGAGAGGTTGACGCCCCAGGCGACGCCGGGGCCGGGCTGTTCCCAGAGCTGCCAGCCCTGTGCGTCAAACGCGCGGAGCGAATAGTCAGCCCCCAGCACGAAGCCAGTCCGGTCGGCGCGGATGGCCAACGAACGAGACAATTCATTTTGCTTGAGCTGGATCGACTTGCCGGCAAAGGTTGGATTGAGATCAGTTCCAGGATTTTGATTGCCATTACGCCAGTTGCCAACCGGCAACCCTTCAGTCGACGGCGCCAGGAAGACGGGAGGCAGATTCGGGACATTCGCTACCGTGGCCGCCGTGAGATCGAACAGAACTGGGTCGTCTTTGCCATAGCCAAGGCCGAGGCGCACTTGTCGGGCATTCGGCGCGATTGTGAACGCATCCCCAACCTTGTCGCGCATATCGGGCGCGACACCGATCTTCCACAGCTCGATCTGGAATTTGCCATCGAGGAGGCCGAAGGCGGGATCCGCGGCGGCCACCGCGATTGCGTCGCCGCAAGGCCGCAGGTCCATGATAGTGTTGTCGGCGAGCGGCAAGGGCTTGCCGATGGGTTGTCCATCGCGGCTGAAGGTCCGCAACGGGTGACCGCCCGCGACGAGGCGTGCCCCATCGCTGCTCCAGGCAACCTGGCCGAGGTAAGGGACCGCGAGGCGGAACCGGAGCGTCGTAGCATCATAAACGTCGAGCTTGAGAGCATCACGAAACGTTACGGCCACCAATTGGTTACGGGGGTCGATGGCAACGTAACTCGGCTGATTGTTGCTTTGGGTAGCGACTTCATGCTCCTTCTTGAAAACGGGTCCTGGCCCGTATTGCCGCAGGTTGCCGTCATAGGCGACAGTGTAGAGCCGCCCATCGGGCGCGAACGCAACGCTGTAGCTGTCCCCTTCGTAGGCCGCATCCTGCGCCACGATCTGCCAGGTTCGCGCATCAATCACCTTGAGCCCGACGCCTCTATTGCTTGTCGCTGCTAACCACTGGCCATCGGGAGAAAAGGCGAGACGATGAATCACGCTGCCGAAAGGGCCGACGCGAGCGACCACTGTACCGGTCGAGGCATCAAAAACATAAACGAAATCTTCGCGCGCGATGTTCCGTTGCGCGTCCGCCCCTCCTGCGGCGATCCAACGCCCGTCCGGCGACATTGCAGTCGCATAGATTTTGCCACCGTTGCCGGGCCCAAGCGGAATGCGCAGGGTGCGCAGCAGGTGTCCGTCCGGCAGCGACCACACTCGCACGGTCTTGTCATCCGAGCCGGTAGCCGCGGTCCGGCACGCGCGGTCGACGCCGATCTGTTTGATAGCCGCCACGTGCATGCCGGTCTCGATGCGCAGCACCGGGTCTTGCGACGGACAGGCCTTGACAGCGGCTTGCAGCGCCACGCTGGCTTGTCCGTCGATCACGCCCTGGTAGCAGCCGCCGTCGATCAGTCGTTGCTGCAGCGCCTTGATCTCAGCGCTATTCATTTCGGAAAGATCGCGCGCTTGCGCAACGGGCGTGACCAAAAGCGCGACCCAAAGTGCGAGAAGCTGCCAGGACCAGCGCATGACCCGTCTTATCCGGAGGCTCTACCGTCGATAAGCCCAGGATGGCCGGGGGCACGCTGCAACACAAGGTCGAAGGGATGAACGCTACCGTACGCAACTGAATTGTTTGGTGCGGTACGGGATGACGTCGCTAAATGACGCGAATGGCATATTTCTGCCGCGTCAACTCCATCGCCGCAGATCGGTCATCCGGGAAAAGCAGGCATTTTGCTAACAAAGCGAAGCGATGCAAATGACCTATCGTCGACAAACGGTCTAGCGACTTTGTTGTGGCGCATAACCACTGATTTTACTTAGCCCGCAGGGCTTTGCCATGGGGGTGCCCCGCCGGCGCCGCCTTTTATTGGCTGGCGCGCGGCGGGGCGACGGCGGGGGACGCCGGGGTTCGGTTCAAGCCAAAACGGCTTATGTATCTCGGACTTCACGTCGAAGCGGCAGGCTAGGTCGCGTTGGCCGAGTTCGCCGAGCATTGCCAACTCGTGCCGTGAGCGGGTGCGACGCCGCCACTCGCCGATGATTTCGCGGGTCTGCCGGAATGTCGTCGTCAGCATTGGTCCCTCCATCGTCCGATGCTGCTAACCTAAACGCGGCAGCCGCGTTGCGATGTGACCGCCGTCACAAGTCGTCGTTTTGGGTCAGCTTGGCCGCGGATGGCACGCGGCACGGCAGCGAAAGATGCGGGGATAGCCTAGAATTCAAAAGGATGATTCTCTCAGCAAGGCTAGATCGAGAGAAGGATTGGACCATCTAGTGCTCCAATAAGAAAAGTGGTTCGCTGGACGAAGGAGGCCGGAAACATAGATTCCCGATCCCGAAACCCGAACTTAGGGACGCCCATGCGCATCGTTTGCTCCATTCTTGTTGCCACATGCCTCGCGATTTCAGGCTCTGCGGCGTCGGCTCAACAATTGCGGGTCGGCTACATCCCCGTCATGGGCGTTGCCCAGATATTCGTTGCCGACGGCGAAGGCTGGACTGCGCAGGCCGGCATTCCGCTCAAAATGGCCGAATTCGACTCTGGGCCGAACATGATCCAGGCGCTGTCTTCAGGAACGCTCGACGTCTATGTGGCCGGTCTTGCTCCGCTCCTGGTAGCTCGTGCCAAGGGCATCGACGTGCGCGTCGTGGCGGCGACTGTCGTCGAGGAAGTGGGATTTGCCGCCAGCGCA